>CAZUEB010000233.1:0-2597 GCA_964619115.1 uncultured Dehalococcoidales bacterium | reverse complement strand
CTTCTACAGGTTGGGATACGGATATGGACCAGCTTATGAAAGCAGGAGAACGCATTTTTCAGCTTCAGCGCGCCTTATCTTGCAAGCTGGGCATTACCTACAAGGACGATGTGCTTCCTGAGCTGGTCATGAGACCGATTCCCGAGGGTGGGACGGAGGGTCATGTGCCCAATATGGAGAAGATGTTACCCGAATATTATGCTCTCAGAGACTGGGACAGCGCTACGGGTAAGCCATCAAAGAAACGGTTACAGAGCCTGGGCATGACGGAAATCGCGGCATCAATCGGTGCTAAATAGCCTCAAAATAGTGATGCGGAAATTAGAAAGGCTGGCTGTCTCATGGCAGCCAGCCTTTCTAACCGCCAGCAACCCTGGGCAGCAAATCGAGTTTATCACCGTCTTTGAGTGCTGGCTCATTTAATTGCCTTATATTTCTGCCGTTAAGCAAGATATTACTGCTCTCCCAGACAGATTGCTTTTTCTTTACGCCTCTAGATTGGAGCTTTTTGTGATATAGGGGAGCATAATTAGCCTCAACATAATCCCTGGCTTCATCAATACTGTTTACATCTACCGTTACGGACCGGACACTCAGAAAAAGCCTCCACAGCCCGATGAAGTTTATATTAACTCTAGCCAAGATTTCACCCTGCAATTCTCTTTGTGCCAGATATTATAATCTGTTTCTATACCATGTCAAAACCTCTTAACACAATAAGGTTAGTTAACTTTTTTGACCCGAAGGGCAAGCTCAATGTGTTATCTAAGATATATTGACAGGGAGGCAAATAGGCTTCCCGGTGACTGAATAGGCTGCTGAAAAGATGTAGCAAGTAACGTGGACAAATTTGTGCCGAATTTAGCTACGATTTGTAAACTTTTGCAAGCAGTGGTAGCCCAAGTTGTTTAATACATAGAACTCACAGGGTAACCTTTGCCTTTGTATGACCCAACAAAACGTCATGTTGTGTGATTGAAGCCGGAAAATTATGTAAGCCCCTGATACAACTTTCAGGAAATGTTCTTGCCCAATTTGCCATGTAGTTTGCCCGGAGATGGTTATAGCTAAAGTGAAATAATAAACGAAGCGATTCTAGCAAATCGCCTCCCGCTTCACTTTTCAGAATATACTGCTCAGGCAGACCGGCGGAAGGTCATCATCAACACCATGACCACAGCCAGAACCAGCACCGCCATGGCTATCAGTATGACCATGCCGCTGTTCACAGGTTTACCACCAGTGCCGCCGGTGCCAAGTATGGTGAAGTTTCCTCGCTGGCCATTAATGTCCACACTGTATGTCCCCGGCTGAGCCTTGGTCACGGTAAACTTCACCGGCTGTGTGCCCTGCGGGCCAACGCTTACCATCCGACTTTGCTCCACCTGCCCATTTATCTTGAGGGCGATATTAAGATTGCCAGCCTCATCACCAGTGTTGACCACGTTGGTTGTGATGGTCACCGGCTGACCGGCATATGTCTGCTGCGGGCTAACGCTCAGATACTGAGTCGACATCTGAGCCGGGTTAAGTCGAATGAGTGGCGCAGACGTAGGCGAGGATCTCCCTGGTTTTGATGGTGTATATACCCCATCTTGGCACTTGTAGATGCTGAAAGTGTCGAACACGCCGTATGTTCCCGTGTAGCCGCTGTAGCTGTTTACCGTCACCACGCAGCCGCTTATATCCACAACGCTGAAGTAATAGGTCTGCGCGTCATTGTGCACGAGCCAAGAGGCTTTTATGTCCGGAGCGATGGTGCCGGTGTCAGGGCCGGCACCGCAGGTGCCGTTGAGAAGCTGAACAACATTGTTCTGCCATGCGGGAGTCGGCGGAGTGGTCTGTGGATTGGGGAGGATGCTGCTGTCGATCGTCTTGCGAGAGAATAGGTGCGAATGCCCACAGGCATAGAAGTCGAACTTGTTGGTGTCCAGAAAGGACCAGAGCTCCGTAAAGGACTGGTTTGCAGCGGATGGTTCCTCAGGGTCGTTGGAGACATAGTAGTAGGGCGTATGAATGAAAAGGAACTTGTGCGTTGCCTTGCTCTGGGCCACCTGCTCCGTTAGCCATGAGAATTCGATAGGATCGATGTTACCCCCTAAGCCGTCGGGAATGACATCGCTGGTCAAATAATAGGGATCCAAGACCGCAAAAAAAGAGTCGCCGCCTGGAGAGGTGAAGGAATAGGCAAGGTGCTCGTACCCGGGCGGCCCGTTGACGGGGTTCTCCGAAAACACATTCTGGAACTCCTGCTGGTTCTCCAGCGCAAATCCGTTCTGGGGATGGATATCGTCATGGCGATACAGCTCATGATTACCGATAGCGGTATATAACTGGATTCCGGCCTTCTCCAGGTCCCCGAACATATCTTTCCACATTTGGAAGGTATAGCCGGTCGGATGATCTTTGGTGTAGATATAGCCCCGATAAGCCATATCGCCGCCGAAGATCACAAATTTCGGCGGGGGATTTAAGTTCTTAATGGCCTGAATGATGGGGACTAACACCTCGGTGTGGATCGGATGGCCGAGCCCTGTGTCTCCGCCTCCGCGGCTGTCCGCCAAGAAGACGAAGCGAAGTGTTTCACCCATTGGCTG
>CAZUEB010000232.1:0-2601 GCA_964619115.1 uncultured Dehalococcoidales bacterium | reverse complement strand
TTTGTTGCCAGTCAGGAGGTTGTGTTTGGAGGGCAGGGGCAAACGCTGAGCATTCGTCATGATACCATAGGACGGGAGTGCTATATGCCGGGCGTTATTTTAGCTATAAAAGAAGTGGTTAATCGGCAAGGATTAGTTTATGGACTGGATACATTATTGAATTTGAGGGGGAACGATGAAGGCATATAATGTAGCCATTGTAGGCGCCACGGGAATGGTCGGGCAGGAGTTTATCAAGGTGCTGCAGCAGCGGAATTTTCCTGCGGCATCCGTTAGTCTCTACGCCTCCGACCGGTCAGCAGGCAAGAAGCTCTATGTAGGCCATCAGGAGATTGAAGTCAAGGAGACCAGTCCTGAATCTTTTCAGAATATTGATATAGCCCTTTTCTCGGCTGGCGCTGAGATTAGTCGCTACTTTTCCCCGATCGCTGCCAAGTCTGGAACTCTAGTCGTTGACAATAGTTCAGCTTTCAGAATGGAACCGAAAGTGCCTCTGGTTGTTCCTGAGATTAACCCTGAAGACATAAAGTTGCACGAGGGAATTATTGCTAATCCGAATTGTTCCACGATTCAGATGGTGGTGGCTCTATACCCACTACATAAGGTTAACCCTATTAAAAGAATCGTTGCCTCTACTTATCAAGCGGTATCAGGTACTGGTGCCGCAGCTATGGAGGAATTAACTACTCAGGCCAAGCTGGTATTGGAAGGGCAAAATGTCGTTCCTCATGTTTATCCTCACCAAATTGGATTTAATTTACTACCGGAGATAGATGTTTTTCTGGATAACGGCTATACAAAGGAGGAGTGGAAGATGGTGGAGGAGACTCGTAAGATAATGCATGCCCCTGACATAGCCATTTCAGCAACCTGTGTTAGAGTGCCTGTTTTCATCGGACACAGTGAGGCTGTAAGCATTGAATTTACCGACCCAATGAGTCCTGAAGAAGCGCGGCAGATATTGGCTAGGGCTCCTGGGGTCAAGGTGCTTGATGACCCCAGTGTTAGCCTTTATCCCATGCCCTGGCTTGCTGCAGGCTCAGATGATGTTTATGTGGGGCGTATCCGAGCGGATGCCTCTCAGTCAAAGGGGTTGGTGATGTGGGTGGTATCCGATAACTTGCGTAAGGGTGCTGCCCTAAATGCTGTCCAGATTGCCGAGGAAGCAGCACAGCGGGACTGGGTTAAGAGGGGTAAATAATTACCTGTATGGAGGCTGGTGATGAAGAAATTTGGTCGCTTGCTTACTGCGATGGTTACTCCCTTTGATGCTAAAGGTAGTGTTGATTATGTACAGGCTAAGAAGTTAGCCATAGGTCTGCTTGATTCGGGCAGTGATGGTCTTGTGGTGTCGGGTACTACCGGAGAATGCCCTACTCTTACTCGTGAGGAAAAGCTGCAACTTTTTGCCGAAATCAAGTCGGCTGTCGGTAACCGGGGCACGGTTATAGCTGGCACCGGCAATTACAGTACAGCAGAAAGCATAGAGTTGACCAGAGAAGCGGAAAAGACTGGAGTTGATGGCTGTCTTTTGGTTGTGCCTTACTATAATCGCCCTACCCAGGATGGTTTATACGAGCATTTTAAGGCAATTGCCGGGGCAACCAGTCTGCCGTGCATAATGTACAACGTCCCGTCGCGCACTGTTACGAGTCTATTTGCTGAAACCTGCATTAAGCTTAGCCAAATTGATAATATCGTTGGAGTGAAGGAAGCTAGCGCTAATCTTGAGCAAATAGCCAGGATTATACAGGGAGCCAGGAAAGGTTTCTTGGTTTACAGCGGCAATGATGGCGATACGTTTCCTATACTGTGCCTGGGTGGCTACGGAGTTATCAGCGTGATTTCACATCTGGTTGGGCTTCAGTTCAAGCAGATGATAGATGATTATATACAGGGCAAAATCGAAAAAGCAGCAGTGACACATCGCGATTTGTTGCCTTTGGTTAATGCCATGTTTGTTGTTGCCAATCCAATACCAGTTAAATATGCTTTAAATCACGTGGGCTTTTTTGTGGGTAAGCCGCGCTTGCCGCTTACTGAACCGGATGAGAAATCCAAGGCTGCTATCGAGCAGACTTTGAAGAACTATAAGATTGATTTGTCAGTAGCTGCTAAAACCTAAGTTCTAGTTTTTGCTCACAGATCCTGCAAGGATTTTTCAAAGTTCTTTACCCGAGGTGGCTTTTTGCCCCTGTTTGGCTCGATGATATGCCCCTCTTCTTTCAGGCGGGCAGCTTGAGCCTGTACACCTCCGGGAAATTTTTCATTCAAACTGCCATCTGCTTTAATCACGCGCCAGTAAGGTGTTACTTCTCTTTGCCCGTTACTAAAATCCTCCTCTGCTACTTCGGCAACGATACGAAGGAAAATCCCGGTTGTCATAGGACAAGAGCAATGGGCGTGCGCAACTTTGGCTAATTTTTCCCTAATCTGAGTCACAGTGGCAAGTTGTCCTTTCGTGACTTTTTTGATTAATGCATCAATATCCAGAGGCTTTGGGATAAGCATTTTCCCGGTGCCGAATCTGTTTTGCATTTTGGGTGGAACGTCAACTACTTTACCATGCTCGGGATGTTCTTCTTCTAGCTTCTGTCGCCA
>CAZUEB010000231.1:0-2604 GCA_964619115.1 uncultured Dehalococcoidales bacterium | reverse complement strand
GCTACTGGCTCTCGCTCACCCAGCAGGCGGCAGGTGGGATGGGCGATGGCGTCAATATGCGGGTTTTCAATAGCTCCCAGTATGCGCCTTGTTATCTGCTCCTGGCTTTGAGTCATGGCTGAGTGTATGGCGGCAATCACGATGTCGAGGTCGGCTAAAAGCCCATCGGGCAGGTCTATGCTGCCATCGGCGCGTATGTCCACCTCAGTGCCGGTGAAGATGCGGATTCCCTTTAGCTGTTTATTGAGCTGCTTGATTTCCTCTATCTGCTGTCGCAGTCGCTCCTCATTAAGTCCGTGGGCAATTCCTCTGCCAGCTGAGTGGTCGGTTATGGCCATGTACTGGTAGCCGAGGGCTTTAGCTGCCCGAGCCATAGCTTCGATTGAGTCTCTGCCATCGCTCCAGTCAGTGTGGACGTGTAAGTCTCCCTTTATGTCTGATAGCTCCACGAGCTTCGGTATTTCGCCTTTCTCCGCCAGGTCTATCTCGCCCTGGTCCTCCCTGATTTCCGGTGGAATGTATTGAAGTCCCAGGCGGCGGTAGAAAGCTTCCTCGGTGGCGAATTTCTCCAGCTTTTTGGTCTTGGTGTCGGTTATGCCGTATTCGCTCAGCTTAAGCCCCCTTTTCTGTTCCCTGGTTCTCAGTGTGACGTTGTGCTCCTTGCTGCCGGTGAAATACTGGAGCAGCGAGCCGAAGGAGTCATGCTCCACCATTCTCAAGTCGGCTTGAAGTCCGCCGGGCAGTATGACGCTGGCTTTGGTGGGACCTTTAGCCAGCACCTCCATTACCTGAGGCAGAGCGACGAAGGCATCGATGACCTTTTCGGGGTTATTGGCGGTGCCCATGAGGTCTATATCGCCCACCGTCTCCCTGAAGCGGCGCAGGCTGCCGGCAGCGGTCAGGTTCTTCACCCCGGGCAGAGGACGCAGGGCGTTTAAGACTTCGTCCACCACGGGCAGGGCTTCGCCTATGGGTATGCGCCGGTCTTTGCGGCGCAGGGCTTCGATTTGCTGGAGTATGTTTTCGGCTGTCTTATCGCCGAGGCGGAACAGCCCGGCAACACGGCTGTCTTTGATAGCTTTTTCCAATTCATCCACGGACTTAATGCCGAGCTCATTGGAGAGCCGATTTGCCGTCCTGGGTCCGATGCCCGGTATTTCCAGCAGTGTAGTTATGCCTTCGGGGAACTCAGCTTTAAGCTCCTCGTAGACACGCAGTTTGCCGGTGTTAACCAGCTCAATGGTCTTTTTAGCTATCGCCTCGCCGACGCCGGGTATAGTTTGCAAGTCCTCGCCCTCCTGGAGCATGATTTCTATCTCTTTAGGCAGGTGCTCGAAGGTGCGGGCAGCCCGCTGGTAGGCTCGGATTTTAAATACGTTCTCCCCCTTAAGCTCCAGCAGGTCAGCCATGTCCTGGAATACTTTAGCGATGGCGGTGTTTTTCATTGGCATATGAATAGTATAGGACGGGAGTAGTTTGTATGCAATTAACAGCCGGGATGTTCCGACGGATTCCTAGTCCATTATTTTACTAGTACCTAAAGTATTCTATTTTGCTTTTAGGTAGGTGTATAATCATGACAAATAATCAGTTGTGATTGAGACGAGCAGGAGGTGCAGAGATGATTTGGTGGCAAAGTATGATTCTAATACTTCTTGGTGGACTGATTGGTTTTTTCTTTAATCGACTCGGAGCAAAAAGTGAGAGACACTCTATTGAAAAAAGGCACCTGCTGGATGCTATACGAGGTTTGTTGATTGAAATGCAGTCTAATATGGAGCTGACCAAAAAACCGCCAGAGCCAGCTCTCTTACCACGACTAGCAAAGGACATGTGGAACATTCACAGAAGCAGTGTCGCTGAATTACCGCTGGAGGTACAGGAAGTTTTGTATCTGGCTTATGTAGAAATAGATAAAGTCAATGCTGTCGTAGAGACTCGAATTGCTTTTAGTAATAGGTACTCACCAGGAGGTTGGGATAAACGTTATATGGATGAAGCCAAAAAAGCAAGAAAGGCGATAAAGAAAGCCAGAGATATTCTCTGTGAGCACCTGAAAAATATTGAAACAATGATAACCAGGGATAATCTTGTCAGCAAAGTGAGGAATGTGCTACCTACAGTTGGCAAAGGTATCTTGCTGAAATGTTTCGCCGTTCTTATGGCTATTGCCATAATTATATTGGTATTTGTGGCTTTTCTAAATGTTTCGGATGCAAACGATACGTCTTTAACTTTGGCGCTGTATGTCTATATTGCTCAAGCACTGAGTGCCTTGATTACAATGCTTGCAGCATTTTTTAACAGATTTAAGTTGTTTGTCGGATTTGCCTTGGTGTTTCTCGTTATCAATTTGTGGGGTCAGCTGGGGATTCTAATTTCCTAGTAAATGTTATCGTTAAATATGTTATTCTCAAGTTTGACGATTAGCTTCATAGAATAAAGGTGAAATCAAATGTGCTTCCCTGTAATGGATTCCTAATTGTTTACCTCCCACAGCAGTGCTTATATTTTTTGCCTGAGCCGCAGGGGCAGGGGTCGTTGCGACACTATCACTTCCGATAAATCTCCCTTCGGTGCCCGACGCGTAGTATTACGATTTCT
>CAZUEB010000230.1:0-2605 GCA_964619115.1 uncultured Dehalococcoidales bacterium | reverse complement strand
AAGTATGGCGATACCGTTCAGGTTCACTATACCGGGCAATTGGCAGATGGCACCGTTTTCGATTCATCTGTTGAGCGTGAACCTCTGGAGTTCACTATAGGTTCAGGTCAGGTGATTCTCGGGTTTGAGAATGCTGTGCGGGGTATGAAGGTTGGGGAGAAGAAAACCGTTACCATTCCAGCGGATGAGGCTTACGGGCCGCGCCGTGATGAGCAGGTAGCGGAGATATCCCGAGAAAGGCTTCCCGCTGATATGACTCCAGAGGTTGGCCAGCAATTGATAATGAGGCAAGCGGATGGCACGGAAATTGTAGTCGTTATCACAGAAGTCTCCGACGAGATGGTCACCATAGATGCTAATCACCCTCTTGCCGGTAAGGACCTGACGTTTGAAATCGAGCTGGTAAAAATACTGTAAGTTGCCTGTAATCTCTTTTAAATAGCTATCCCCTGTACCGAAAAGACCGAGGAGAAAATCATATGAAGATTCTGGCTATTGTCGGCAGTCCCAGACCCAAAGGCAATACCAGCTACCTTGTTGACCAGGCGCTGAAGGAAGCAGCCGCCCGTGGTATTGAGACGGAGAAGATTATTCTGACTCAGTATCGAGTAAACCCGTGCGATGGGCATGATAACTGCGCCTCCTTTTCAGCATGTAAGCATGATGACGATGTCCCCATGATTCTGGATAAATTTATCAATGCCGACGGAATAATTCTGGGCAGCCCGGTCTATTACTATAACATGACTGCCCAGATGAAAGCCTTTGTGGATAGAAACTATTTTCTCTATACCCACGGAATTCCCAAGAAGATGTCCTGTGCCGGCTTGATTATCATCGGTGGTGGTGCCGGGCTGGAGCATGCTTTCAGGGCGCTGAGGCGGTTTGTTAAGCTATCTGCTGATATCCCCGATGACAGGATACTAACGGTAATGGGTTATGCCAGCAAACCCGGCGAGGTAAAGAGCGACCAGTCACTTATTGAGGAAGCGCGCAAGCTGGGCGGGCGGCTGGCGGATATGTTGACCTCGGCCCAAAGCCAGAAACTGGCATAGGCATCCCGACAGGTGCAATCACATATTCTGGCTTTCTGTTCGATAAGCGCCTGCGGTTCTGCTGCTGTGGTAAAGATTATCTTTGTCTATAGAGACCATTTACAAAAAACGCAGAATAACCTTTCTGTTGATGCTTAATATTACACCCTGTATACTTCGCGAAACGGCACAGGGATAAACGCTGATAATCGATACCTGTTAAGTACTGCCATTGTCGATTAGCTACGGTTCTTTGTCTGCAGCACGGCGCGATTTAGCGCGTTGGTCTTGTGTCAGCAATCGCTTACGCAGCCTGATGTTGCCAGGCGTCACCTCGATAAGTTCGTCGTCGCCTATCATGCCCAGAGCTTCCTCGAGGCTGAATCTGACCGGTGGCGTCAACTTAACAGCAATGTCGGATGTAGAAGAACGGATGTTCGTTTGCTTTTTCTCTTTGGCAACATTGACTGCGAGGTCGTTTCCCCGGGCATGCATTCCCACTATCATGCCCTCATATACCTGTGTGCCGGGCTCGATGAAGGTTATACCTCTTCCCTGGGCATTGTTTAACCCGTAGGTAACAGCGGTGCCGTTTTCAGAAGCTACCAGCATGCCGCTGCGGGTGGAAACGATATCTCCATACCAGGGTTCATATCCCAGGAATAATGTGCTCATAATGCCCTCACCCCGGGTGGCAGTCAAAAACGTGCTCCGAAAACCAATCAGGCCGCGCGTGGGGATGTGAAATTCCAGGCGCACATTACCCCTGCCATCATTGCGCATATTGGCTAATTTAGCCTGGCGCGAGCTCAAAATTTCCATAAGCGCACCTACATATTCTTCGCGCGTATCTATGGTCAGCTCTTCCACGGGTTCCATAAGCTTGCCATCTATTTCCTTGGTTATAACTTCAGGCTTTGAGATTTCAAACTCGTAATCCTGGCGGCGTATAGTCTCGATAAGTATGGCTAAGTGCAGCTCTCCTCTGCCGGATACTAGGAAAACATCAGGGGTTTCAGTATCTTGAACTCTCAGGCTGAGATTTGTCTCCAGTTCCCGGTAAAGCCTTTCGCGGAGTTGCCTTGATGTGCAGTATTTCCCCTCTCTTCCGGCGAACGGTGAACTATTCACGCCGAACATCATTTTTAACGTGGGTTCGCCTATCTCTATACGGGGTAAAGCGTCCGGCTGGTCGGGGCTGGTTATGGTATCCCCTATGCTTACAGTTTCCACGCCGGTTATAGCCACAATTTCGCCTGCGGTTGCCTCCTCTGCATCCGGACGGTCAAGGCCCATAAAGGTGAATACCTCGCTGACTTCATAGTTCCGGGTGCTGCCATCCCTCTCAATAACGGCGACTTTATCATGTGGTCTCACGCTACCGCGGTAAATTTTGCCGATGGCAAGCTTACCCTTGTAGCTGCTATAGTCCAGGTTGGATACCAGCATCTGGAAAGGTCCGGACTCAACGCGAGGCGGTGGGACCTGGTGGAGTATAGATTCAAATAACGGTATAAGGTCTTCACCTTCTTTCTCCGGGTCGATGGTAGCTGTGCCGTCTCTGGCGCTGG
>CAZUEB010000229.1:0-2607 GCA_964619115.1 uncultured Dehalococcoidales bacterium | reverse complement strand
GCATCGGTGAAAAACTCGTTGAGCTTGGTGTTGCCAGAGGCATCAACTATAGCAAAGGAATCAGCTTCGGTAACGGTATTGACCTTGACAGCGCTGATTTTATGGAGTATATGGCTGTTGACCCCAGGGTATCTATTATCGGTGCCTATCTAGAGGGGACAAGGAACGGTCGCCGACTATTCACGACCATGAAAGAAGTGGCTAAGGTAAAACCTTTAGTTGTGTGGAAAGCTGGAAGGACTGATGTAGGTGCTGCAGCGGCTATGTCCCATACCGGTTCTTTAGCCAGTTCAGCAGCAGTTTGGTCAGCGGCACTAAGACAATGTGGCGCTATTGAGGTCAAGAGTGTCGAGGAGCTAGCCGATACCCTGCTGATATTTCAGCAGCTTGGGCGATGGAAAAGTAATGACAAAGGCAACGGCATAGCCGTGGTCGGTGGATTAGCAGATGGTGGCGGGGGTATTTCTGTCTCATCTAGTGATGCTTGCGCTGAACTCGGGCTTCATATTCCGGCCTTATCTGTGGAGACGAGACGAAAATTGGCAGGTATTCTGGGTCAGGTAGGCAGTATTTTGCGCAATCCCGTGGACGTAAGTCAGAGTGGCAGCAATCCGTCTATTATACGAGAAGCGCTTGGAGTCATACTTGCCGACCCATGCATAGAGCTGGTTATAATCCAGGAAGATGCAGGAATACTCTTGAAGTATTTCCCTATGGAGTGGGTGCAAGACATCAACGCTGTCTTTATCGATTTTAGAGTCAAGCAAGACAAGCCGCTTGTTGTTGTCTCACCGCCCGGAGCTACTGAGCTGCAGCGCCTTGACATTGAACAAAAATTGACTCAGGCTTCGATACCTGTTTTCCCTACCATGGAACGGGCGGCTAAAGCTTTGGCAAACATCAGTAGCTATTATCGGTTGCAGGAGATTTTGAAGAGCTAATCATATGGAAGGAATCGGCAAGATTCTGCTTATAGCTGGCGGTATCATCGTAATCCTGGGACTGGTGCTTGTTTTCAGTCAGCACATACCGTTCTTCGGCAAGCTGCCTGGAGATATATTCATAAAGAGGGACGGTTTTTCATTTTATTTCCCCATTGTCACCCTGCTTATTTTGAGTCTCCTGATAACTATAATAGTTAATGTGGTCTTGTACTTTCTGAATAAATAAAAATTCTCTTCTGATGAAAACCAGCGATTTTGATTATCATCTGCCTCCTGAACTTATCGCTCAAATTCCTGTGGAGCCACGGGACCAGTCTCGCCTTATGGTTCTCCATCGGTCTGATGGCACCATAGAACACCATCATTTTTATGAGGTTGTTAACTATCTTCAAAGCGGTGATACTCTGGTTCTCAACAACAGCCGTGTTATCCCGGCTAGAATCTTGGGACAGAAAAGCGGCAGCAGCGCAAATGTCGAGATACTACTGTTGCGTCGATTGGATGACAACATCTGGGAGACGCTGGTTCGTCCGAGCAGAAAAGTTGTCATCGGCACGAAAATCAAAATAGTAAGCAGGCATGACGCCACTGCTGATGAAATGAATGTTGAGGTATTGGAACAGGGTGAAGACGGTGTCAGACTCATTCGCTTGTCAGATGAAAGCTTGCTTGAGAGATTTGGTCAGATTCCATTGCCTCCGTACATCCATACTCCGCTGGCTGATGCAGAACGTTATCAAACGGTCTATGCTGAAGTGAATGGAAGCGTGGCAGCACCCACCGCCGGACTACATTTTGCGCCGCGACTATTAAATGATTTGCAGCAAAAGGGCGTTCAATTAACTTTTGTAACTCTCCATATCGGTCTTGATACCTTTCAGCCGGTCAGAGTTGATGACCCTAGCCAGCACAAGATTCACAAAGAGTATGGAGAATTGACTTCAGAAGTAGCTGACTTGCTCAATCAGACCAAGAAACGGGGTCAAAAGATAATAGCTGTGGGCACCAGCACAGTGAGGTTGCTTGAAGCAGCAGCTCTATCAGGCGTGATTCAGCCTTTTGTTGGCTGGGTTGACCTGTTTATCCTGCCCGGGCATCGGTTTTGTGTAACAGATGCTATGGTCACTAACTTCCATTTACCCAGGTCAACTTTGCTGATGCTTGTTTCAGCCTTTGCTGGTAGAGATTTCATTCTACAGGCTTATGAGCGAGCTAAAAGCCTCGGCTATCGCTTTTATAGCTTCGGCGATGCCATGTTAATTCTTTGAAGTGGCTCTTCCATAACTCTGCCATGCTTGGTGCTCTGATAGTGGGTAAAACAAATCAGTAGATATTTATTAATAACATTGCAGCTTTGCCAATTAGCCAGCATATCTATATAATTTACACCAAGTTTAAGAGCGATAGAAGAAAGACGTTTGGAGGTATAATCGGCTAAAGATGTGTGGCATTATCGGCTATTGTGGCAGACAAACAGCAGCTCCACTTGCTTTCGAAGGATTAAGGCGTGTGGAATACCGTGGCTATGATTCGGCAGGCATGGCTACTATATCTAACGGACAATTATTTGTTACGAAGGATATTGGCAAGCTTGAAGAGATTGAGAGAAAGCATACCTTGAGCTCTTTGCCCGGTAATATAGCTATCGGACATACCCGCTGGG
>CAZUEB010000228.1:0-2611 GCA_964619115.1 uncultured Dehalococcoidales bacterium | reverse complement strand
GTTTGTATACTATACATAACTAGTCATTGCTACTAATTTGCTACTAATTTATTTTTTGATGGCCTCTATTTCGTGCCGATTTATAAGCTTATCAAAGCCTATAGCGGCTGCCTCCTGGAGGCCGGGGGATATATGGCTGTAAAGGTCCAGAGTTGTCGAGATGGTAGCGTGCCCCAGTCTTTCTTGGACTATCTTCGGATGCACACTCTGTTTGAGTAATAAAGAGGCATGGGTATGTCGTGCATCGTGCAGCCGTATGTGGTTGAGTCCAACTCGCTTTACCAGCTTGGCCCATGCGTGGCTTATCGTATCTGGTAATAGAGGTTTGCCGTCATGACCGCTGAATATCAGGTCATCTTCTCTAAGCGGCATCCCTAATTGTGCCTCTTGTTTGTCCTTGTGCTCTTGTAACAAAAAGGCAGAAGACGGAGGCAACGACACCATGCGGCGAGCTCTGGTTGTCTTTGGGGCTCTAAAGATAATATCGCCAGTTCTCAGATGGTGAAGGCTACGGTTAATGTGTGCCTGGCATAACAATAAATCAACATCACACCATCGCAGCGCAAGAAGTTCGCTTCTTCTCATTCCCGTAAACAATGCCACATAAAATAACACGTAATAGGGTGTCTTTTTGGCAGCTTCAAGGAAGGTATTAATTTCATCTTCGGTCATAGTATGCATCTCTGACCGTTGTGGGCGCGGAGGGACAACGGCGTCTGCCGGATTACGGCTTATCAAACCCCACCTGAGAGCCATTTTCAAAGCCCGGTGAATACAGGTGTGATGATGGGACACGGTGGTTTGGCTGAGCGCGCCTTTCTTATCATGGCGGCCAACGGACAGTTTTTCAGAATAGTAACGTTGAAGGTGCTCAGGCCTTAGTTGCATCAGTGGAATATTTCCCAAAGCTGGGATAAGGTGACAGCGCACAATGCTTTCATATCCCTCCGCCGTCCTGGGAGAAAGATTAGGCCACACATAACCCTTGAGCCATTCTTCAAGGTATTTGGAAAATGAATTCTTGCTTGGCTTTACGAAGGTACCGGTATCCATCTGGTGAATTAATTCTGCCATCTGCTTTTCGGCTTCACGTTTTGAGGGACCGGCGGTTATCCACTGCTGCTTCCGCTTACCAGTAGACGGGTCCAAGCCAAGCTGGAGAACAATTGTATAGTTGCTGCTGCCTTCACGTTTGATTATTCTGCCTCTCATTGTGTTTTACCTCCAGTGCTTCGATATAAATATCTATCCAGCTGAAGCGTAACATCTTTTGTCTTTGCACATTGGGGTGTTGCTTCTCCCATTCGCGTAAAGCAATGGGGCCATTTACTGCTGCAGCGAAGTAGCCATTTATCAAATTGGCCTCGGCGGCAGTCAGATGGTGCCCCAGGCTTTTTTCTCGTTCTTTGATTACGGATGTTCGTCTCTGCTCTAGAATGTCAGCGACGGCTCTCTGTTCTTGTTCAGAGCGCACCCTCCACCAAGCTTAAAAAAGGGCGTCTGATGAGAGGTCTTCATTGATAAAGAAGGTCCTGTCAAGTTCAGAGGTGTCGGGGGGTCGCTCATTCATTAGCTCGCTTACTCGCTCTCTCTGCACATAGGCACTCACGATAAGAGACAAGAATCTTAGCCTCATCTCAGGGTCGTATGGAAATTGCTTTCTGGTCAATGTCTCCACGACTGGATGCAGCCGGGCGAACCAGCGGGCTTCTCTTATCGTTAGCTCCTGCTGCAGGACCTTGAATCCACTACGTGCTCGAAGTTGTTGCATCCTGATCAGTACCGGGATGATATCAGGTGAAATATTGTACTGCGCACAAACCCCTATGCTCCAGAGTTGGTCGAGCTCACTCGGCTGCCGGTTACGCGCTTCTGATATCATCCGCATTAATGTCTCTTCAGTTGGCGAGATTTCGCCCATCTTTTCAATGAGATCCTGAAGTCGTACCGCTAGTGCTCTTCGGGGCATATTCTTGCTGTCATGAATAGCTTGGCTAATGATTAGCTGTCTTACCTCGTTAGATATATTTGGGCCTCTCCCCGTTTTTTCTTTTTCCATTCCTTATGTTCCTTATAACTATTCTAATTGTGCCTTTACGCCATAGTTATGTTCCTGTATACTTAATATTAATGAAGAATCCGGCAAAAGTCAATACCCTTACACAAATTATTTTGGGGGGTTCAATATGCTGAATAATCGACTCAAGGAATACCGCGAGCGGGCGGGGCTTTCGCAAACCGAACTAGCATGGCGAGCCAGAATGGCAGGCCAGAACATAAGTGCCATCGAGCGCGGGACACTGGCACCCTGGCCCAGAGCCAAGAAAGCACTAGCGGAAGCCCTGCAGGTCGCTGAAACCGAGCTATTCCCCGAGGAAATCGCGGATGGAAAAGGCAACAACTGACCGTCTGGTTTACTCCATACCTGAAGCGGCGCATGCCCTCCACTGCAGCAAGAGCCTGGTGTATGACCTGGTTAAGGCTGACAAGCTGCCGCATGTCCATTTGTCGGAGAAACGAGTGGTCATCCCGGTAGCCGCGCTGGAGCGCTACCTTCAGGAACAAAGTGAGGGTGGTAAGGAATGCGGTTAGCCTTTCCTAAGCTATTGGC
>CAZUEB010000227.1:0-2612 GCA_964619115.1 uncultured Dehalococcoidales bacterium | reverse complement strand
GTCGTCGCCCGACAAGAACGGAGCGTCCGGCTGAGGATGATGACTAACGCGTTTCTTATATTAGAGTCTTGAACTTGTTCGATTAAATTACGGACAAAATCTATTTCGTTCCTTATAGGTTCTATATACCACTTATCGAGGAAGTTATGGGTCTTCACATGGTTAAGTGAGATATTGTATTGGTTAATGAGATCTTGATATATTGGCTTGAGTTCAGCTGCTTTTGCTTGGCCATAATGGTCTTCGTTGATCTCTCCTCTCCTCACTCTTATTTTGAAATCAGGTGAGGGGAAATACTTATTGTTGAAATCCGTCAGAACTTTCGTCAACTTATATTGAAATTCTTGTGTGTTGGAACCTAGAGTGAATTCTTTTAGAGCTGAAGTAACCCTGCGGACTTCGTGATACAATTCAACCGGGTTATATTTGCTTACCTTTACGTTACTTATTAACGCATTGAAGCTTGAAACGTCAATACCTATTGCATGCATCCCAAGCTCATTTGCCTGTACTAGGGTGGTACCACTCCCGCAGAATGGGTCAAGAACAATATCTCCCTTTTTGAAATAGGTCTCTGTCTTGTAACTATCAACATGGCTATCCAGAAAATACTCTACTAGCTGGGGTATGAACTTACCTTTATAGGGATGCAATCTGTGCACATGTTTAGTCCTATCAGACTCCTTTAGGTAATCGAAGGATAAATTCCAGTTCAGGTCATCTCCGAGCTTGTTTATCCAGTCATTCTCTCGCCTACCAATATATGACTCGTAATATTTGATAAGATCCTCTTTGTTAATTAGTGTCTTACCATCGTTAGCAGCCTTCCTAATTCTACCGTACTGTATTAGATAAGAGATATTTGACGTCGTAACATTTCTACCCAAATATTCACTAGCCCATTTGCTTGCCTGGCTGATTGTTAGTAAGCCTGATGCCTTTTCCATCATTTGCCCAAACGTATCTATATTATTTCTTGACATGGATATATCCATGCAAACAGTCTCTGATGGTGTCCCATGAGATACCCATGGTAGCATCCTGTTTATGGTCTATCTCGTCGATAATCTCACGGGCGCGTTTGCGGCTGCACCTAATGCCCTCTTCTTCAGCCAGTTCCAGCACGTCATCCTCGCACCAGATAGCCACCGCGACGTGTTGATTTTTCAGCCAGTTAAAACGTTCGATAATTTCTTTTGTGGTTGGCATTCTCTTAAGTATATCTTACACGGTTTCGTGTATGTTGTCAATTGGTTTTAAGACATAAAGTCTCAATTTTTCTCAACTTTTTCCAGGGGTGCCAGGCTGAGCAATAATCTTTTAACCCCGGCTCCTTCGAAGGCGACGGTTATTTCCTGGTCGCCTTTGTTTGGAGAGCAATTTATGACCACGCCGTCACCAAATATTTTGTGATGGACATGGTCGCCTATTTCCAGTCTCAAATTGTTAGATGGTCTTGGTGCCGACCTGGAATAAAGGGCGGTTACCGGCGTGAACTCTTCCTCTTTTTCTTCATCCCCCATGCCCTTGCGGGTTACGAACTGCGGCGGGATGTCCTGGAGGAAGCGGGAGCGTTGAGTTGCCGAGCTATTGCCGAACAGGCTTCGGCGGTAGGCGTGCAGTAGATAGACACGCTGCTGTGCCCGGGTCACGCCTACATAGCACAGGCGGCGTTCCTCCTCCAGCTCGTCGGGGTCGTCCAGCGACCTTCGGTGGGGCAGCAAACCTTCTTCCATGCCGACGATGAAAACCACGGGGAATTCCAGGCCCTTGGCTTGATGCAGGGTGATTAAGGTGGTGGCCTCACCTTTTTCATTGAGTTCATCCGTATCTGAGTACAGGCTTGCTTTTTCCAGAAAAGCGGCTAATGCCTCCGCCGGGGTCAAATCATTGTAGTCTCTGGCTACGGTGTACAGCTCCTGTATGTTCTCCCAGCGCTCCTCGCCGTCTTCTTCGCTAAGTATATACTCTTTGTAGCTTGTCTGCTCCAGCACCGCATCCAGCAAGCCTGTGAGGCTTAGCTCCTGGCTTCTGGTGACGAGCTCGTCAATCAGGTCGAAGAAGCTTTTCAGGGCGTAGCTGGCACGTGGCGTTAAAGCTGGGCCTTTTTTATCTGCTACCAGCTTAAGTGCTTCATATAGAGGCATGTCCTGATTTTTTGCCCAGCCCGATAGCTCGGCCAGGGTACGCTGACCGATACCTCTGCCGGGAACATTTATTATGCGGGACAGGCTGATGCTGTCGGAAGGGTTTTGAATCAGCCGTAAGTAGGCGATGATGTCTTTAATCTCGCGCCTCTGGTAGAAGCGGGTGCCGCCGACAAGCTTGTAGGGCACGCCGTAGCGCATGAAGGTTTCCTCCAGAGCTCGTGACTGGGCATTTACCCGGTACATAATGGCGCAGCCGCCGGGCGAAACGAGGTCTTGTTCCACCAGTCTCTCTATTTCGCTGATGACAAACTGAGCCTCTTCATCTTCGTTATAAGCCTCTATGACAGAAATTGGAACGCCGGCCTCATTCTCTGTCCACAGGCGTTTAGGTTTGCGCCGCGAATTGACCGAGATGATGCTGGAAGCCACATCCAGTATGGTCCTGGTGGAGCGATAGTTCTG
>CAZUEB010000226.1:0-2626 GCA_964619115.1 uncultured Dehalococcoidales bacterium | reverse complement strand
AAGTCCAAAAATAGAAAACCCGAGGCGGATGCAGTATCGGTGTCCAAGTCGTCGAAAGATACTGAAAGCAGCGCAGATAGAATTCGGCGGTTCATTCTAAGTCACTACATTGTGCCTGCCCGTAACCATGGTGAGAAGACCGTCACAGTGAGAGCCGGAGACGTTCACGCCCAAATGTCACTTCACGGCCAACATGCAAATGTGTGCCAAGCGATGAGGGGCTACAAATTCCTGAATTTAGCAAACGTAAAGATTAAATCATCCAAGGGGCCGCTGGCTGGAGGTAATACCTACTTCACTTACCAGCTTTAATGCAATTGATAAAGGTATTCGGGGAACATAATACCTGATTTGTGGAGGGCCTAATTGGTTTGGTGTCCCTGGAATTCGTTAAAATGAAAACGTTTGCCTCTATAACCTCGATAACCAATCCGGTAGCTCTGATGGCCAACCCTTTGTAATAGTAACCCAGTTATAATCATCTAGTAACTTGGTCAATGGCCTAAGTCCAACGTAACCCAGTTGTTGTGATAGATAAAGGGAAGGAGTGCCAGGCAAGTTCAGTTGTTTAAAATCAGTAATAGCTTCTATAGCGTGATTCTGCATTTCTTTTAAGAACTCAAGGTAATCTGAGGCTCTATCGGGCTTCCCATAATTGATTTGAATATCATTATCCCACATTACGAAAAGCTGGATGTTGAAGAAATGTAGAACCTTGGAGGCTACAGTGTCACCACCCCATACATGTGGCCCCTGTAAATAGCTATACGCTGCTTCTATCGCATCGGCAATAACCTGTTGTCCGAGATTAGAGCCTTCAAGAGTTTCGCTGGCAAGTCGGGAAATGCATGGCTGCAAGCTAGGCCAGATGGATATATACTGACTAGCTAGATTGATGGGAGCCCATGGCACTCCATAATGTGTGAGAAAGTCTCTCAATCTCTGGAACTCATTTATAGATGGATTTGTTTTCAATGTGCTAAGGAACGTAGAATCAGTAGCAAGAGCCTGATATGGCGACGTATAATCTTTCTGGGTCATTCCAGCGAAGGCGAATGCACCCCATGCAAGATCTTTGAATTTCATTGATACCCTCCTTTTCTAAGCAATTAGTTTCTTCATATACTGTTCCGGGTGATACTTCCATCTTGTTACTCTGTCTAGAGCTCTGCTGGCATTAATTTTTACTAAAGGATTTCTAGTATTACTTTGTATCTCCGCGATATTAGACTCATTCTGGCATAAAAAGAGTAAACTTGAATTATCCAGCAAATTTGCTAGGAAATCATCATAACCTTTTCCTGATACAATTTCAGCGATGTCGATTTCACCCATCTCAATATTAAGAACTTCATCTGCTGCCCATTTAACAGCTTCATGTAAATCATCCCAGATGTTTTTGTCAATATTCATTGCAATGGCTCGTAGCACCGACTCGATTCCAAACTCACCCGCGAGAGCAATAGCAGCAAACCTTACTTCATACAATTGGTTGGGATTCATGATAAGTTCAACCAGGTATTGTTCGTATCCTGGTATAGCTGTGATTATTACTCCAACAGATTGTCCGAGTGAACCTCTCTGCATTAGATTTTCTTCATCAAGCCAAGCCGTCTTCAATAACCAAGCAACTTCTTGAACCCCAAAGTCCCTCAACCTTGATTCAATATATTCTCGGATTTCTCGTGGAGGAATTAATCCGACTTCGGGATGTGGCAGGAGGCGCGATACCGTATCAGTGACACCAGCACGAAGGTCATCATTTGGATGAAATATGTGCTGAATAAGCATAAAACAAGATAATTTCGAAAAGAGATAATCACGATGACTACGTAGTCCCCAAAATCCCCTAAACTTATCCTCAATATCGTTTGAAGCCATGAGTTCAGTAAAAAATAATCGACCTGTTTCTAACCTGTACTTAGTGCAAAGGCTTCGAATTTCATTCCTTAAGGTGTGCGTATTGAATTGGTTTGTCTTGGCAGGAAGTGTCAGTGTAACGAAATCCTGTTCCAAAATATGAAGATTGTTTCTAATATGGTCAAGGATATCTAGCCAGCTTGATTGTTCAGTTTTAGGATCATAAGTAACTATAATCACGGGAATTGGAAGGCTATTCCAATAAAGCAAATCTCTAATACCAACTGTTACTTTGAAAGAATCCTGGTTTCTATGCTGCTTAAGATATGATGATCCAGCTTTTATCTGAACAGCGACTAGATCACCAGTGGAGACTTCGTTATCAATAAATTCAATCAGTCCATCGATACCTAAATCTGTATCTTGGCTGTATTCCCTGAAGATGGAGCCTGCCTCAGCAACTATTTTTTCAACAAAGGTTACACCCAGCCTTGCTTTAGCTCTAGCAATTGGGAATTTTTTCATTTTACCTTTTCGCTCAAGATGTCTGACCAATTCACTTAGCTTTACATAATTGATTATAACATGATTTCAGGACGACAGATTGCCTTGGATGCCAGAATAGCTCAAGGCATGGAGTAGGATGGCGGCGGCATCAGCCGGCCGCCATAATGTATTCTGGGGACATAATACCTGATTTGTTGCAGGCCTGATTGGTATAGTGTCCTTGGAATTAGTTTAGGCTATTCGTCTCGCACGCCTCTGG
>CAZUEB010000225.1:0-2662 GCA_964619115.1 uncultured Dehalococcoidales bacterium | reverse complement strand
GTGTGCCATATGCCTTATCACTGATAAATCGTGGGCGATGAGCAAGTAAGCCAAGCCGAACTTTTCCTGAACGTCCATCATCAGATTTAGAATCTGAGCTTGTATGGATACATCCAGTGCACTCACCGGTTCGTCAGCGATGATAAGGCTTGGGTTCATAGCTAAAGCACGAGCTATGCCGATACGCTGTTTTTGACCACCACTGAATTCATGTGGATATAGATTGGCTTGTCTGGTTTCCAACCCGACTTGTTCCATTAGCTCAGCTACCCTATCCATTCGTGTCTTTTCATCACCAATCTTATGGATAATCAGGGGCTCGCATATGGAATCACCGGCGTTCATTCTTGGGTCGAGAGAGGCATCGGGGTCTTGGAATATTATTTGAATTTCCTTTCTCAATTCCACGAGCCCCCTTTTGTCCAGCTTGGTAATATCGGTTCCTTGGTACAGAATTTCTCCGCTGGTTGGTTCCTCCAGCCTGGGGATTGTTTTGCCCAGGGTTGATTTACCGCATCCTGATTCCCCAACCAAGCCTATGATTTCTCCCTCTTTTATGTCTAAAGTCACCCCATCTACAGCTTTTATATCTCCGATATGCCGGGAGAAGAACCCGGCAGTCACCGGATAGTACTTCTTGAGGTTTTTTATTTGTAATAACCTGTGGTCCGACTTAGGTTTCATGTGTATAAGTGGCAACTTACCTTATGCTCCTTTGAAATCGTTGTTTCCGGTGGCTCTTGTCGCCTGCAGATTTTCATTACCTTAGGACATCTGGGGTGAAAGGCACAGCCTTGCGGCATTTGGATGGGGTTGGGCGTTGCTCCAGGAATCGATGCCAGCCTGCCCGTGGATTTGGATGTATCAGGCAGGCATTCGATTAAGCCTGAGGTGTAGGGGTGCTTTGGATTTTCAATTATTTCAGAGACTGGTGCTGTCTCGACATCTTTCCCACCGTACATGACGGCGGCTCGGTCTCCTATTTCAGCCACCACTGCCAAGTCGTGTGTTATGAAGAGGGTAGACATTTGCCTTCTTGCCTTTAACTCACGAAAGATGTCCAGAATTTGAGCCTTTATGGTTACATCTACGGCAGTGGTTGGTTCGTCAGCGATGAGAATTTGAGGGTCACAGGAGAGGCTCATGGCTATTAGCACTCTCTGTTTCATGCCACCTGATAGCTGGTGTGGATAGTAACTCATCACTCTTTCTGCCGATGGGATGCCCATTTCGCTGAGCAAGGTTATAGCCCTGTCTCTAGCCATGCTGTGGTCCAATGGCAGATGGAGCTTTATTTGTTCGATTATCTGGTCACCTATAGTCAATACCGGGTTCAGGGCTGATTGTGCTTCCTGGAAGACCATAGCTATGTCTTTACCTCTGATTTGCCTTATTTGTTTTGAGGAACATCTGGTTAGATTCAAGCCATCGTAGCTTATTTTCCCGCAAACTATTTTCCCCGGAGGGCTGTCAAATAGGCGCAAAATGGACAGTGCTGTTACTGTCTTGCCGCAGCCGGATTCGCCGACCAGGCAAAGACATTCACCACGCCTGAGTTCAAAGTCAACGCCGTCTACAGCCTTGACTATACCACGGCTGGTGAAGAAGTATGTCTTTAGGTCATTGACTTTCAAAATGGCATTGTTCATGGTGTCTATACGTTGCTCTTGGGGTCGAAGGCGTCTCTGAGTCCATCGCCCAGAAAGTTAAAAGCTAGAACTGTTAGAAAGAGCATGATTCCAGGTTCCACAGCTACCCACCAGGCGGTATTGAGGCTATATTGTCCGGCTTCCAAAATTATTCCCCAGCTAGGGACTGTGGGGTCACCCAAACCGATAAAACTCAAAGCAGCTTCGGCTAGAATTACCCCCGGGATAGATAACGTGGCTATGACAATAATCAGGCTTATGACGTTGGGTATGAGGTGGCGGAAGATGACTCTGTTATCGCTGGCGCCTAATGCTTTTGCAGCGACTATGAACTCTCTTGTTCTGAGTGACAGGGACTCGCTTCTAATTAGCCTGGCAATGCCTGTCCAGCCGGTCAGTCCTATCGCCAGCACTATGAAAGCCAGGCTGGGACCAAAAATGAAAATTATGAGCACCAGCAATAGGAAGAAGGGGAAAGTCATCATGATGTCGGTGAATCTCATCAGGGCGTTATCGACCCATCCGCCCAGATAAGCTGATAAGACGCCGATGATAGTTCCCAGGATTATGGCTATTCCGGTAGCGATTAATCCTACCAGTAGGGATACCCTAGCTCCAGAGACTATCATTGCCAGCATGTCGCGCCCTTTACTATCTGTGCCCAGTGGATGTTCACATGTTCCGGAAATTTCCTTCGTGGTGTATTCATCGGTCTCTATGTTGTAGATGGATTGTTCAATGGTAAAGCCAAAGGGCGGCATGTTTTTTTCCTCGAAATTGGCTGCCGTTGGGTCTAAGGTAAAAAATGGACCAATCAGAGCTAATGCAACCAAGAAGATTATGAAAGCCAGTCCGCATACGGCTAATTTGTTTCTTTGTGTCCTTTGCCAGTAATAGTTAATCAGCCGTGTATTGGGGCGCAAATGTTGGCTAATTCTTCTAACTTTATCTGGTAGCATTTCAGTCATATCTTATCCTTGGGTCAAGATAAGTATAGGTAACGTCGGTCACCA
>CAZUEB010000224.1:0-2665 GCA_964619115.1 uncultured Dehalococcoidales bacterium | reverse complement strand
AGAAAGGTAATGATATTACCTTAGTGGTGGGGGACACTGGACAGTTCCCGAACTCGTGCTTGAGAAGAAACATCTTATCCCAGCTTTGCTGCAACTCTTTGTTTCTTTATTAAATATACAAAACTTTTGGTCAATACGGTTAACTGTAACTTAACAGGTGGTATAATTGTTGGGGCAGGTCACCATAACTACTATCTCGCTGTCTTTATCAATACAAAGGCCGAGCTAGTCCAACTATAGATATTACTGGGCAGGTGCTGGCCCTGCGAGCATCATTCCTCCATCTATCAGAATTTCCGCACCCGTGGTGTAAGGTGAAGCATCAGATGCCAAATATACCATTGCACCTGCCAAATCTTCCGGCTCAGCAATGCGTCCCAGCGGTACTGTTTTAGCTAATTCAGCTTTTTGCCTCTTAGTTTCTTCTTCTGGTAAGTTAAACCAATGAGAATTAAGGATGCGCGTATTCACCGGTCCCGGACATATGACATTCACTCTGATGTTGTACTGGGCTAATTCAGCCGCCATTGATTTAGTAGCCATAATAACAGCCGCCTTGGTTATTGAATATATGCCAACCATCAGTTCAGGTCTGTAGCCATCTACAGAAGCCACATTAATAATAGAGCCGCCCCCATGGTTTTTCATAATCCGCGCGGCTCCCTGGCTCAAAAAATACAGACCTTTTAGGTTAAGATTCACAATTGAATCCCACAACTTTTCATCAGCGTCCAACACCGAAGCCATTGCAGGGTTTGTACCGGCATTATTCACAAGTATATCCAGTCTACCAAACGTCGCCTCAACAGTTTTTATCAGGTTGCTTATCTCATCCATCTTGCTGGCATGCACAGCAATAGGATGTGCTTTACCGCCCTTTCTGCTGATTTCATCAGCCGCTTTTTCTAGGTCGGGTAGTTTCCGGCTACAGAGTATGACTTCTGCCCCGGCATCAGCAAATCCCATGGCAGCGGCATGTCCTATCCCTCTGCTTGCTCCAGTAACCAAGGCTACTTTCCCATCCAGTCTAAACTTATCCATTAAATTCATGTTTTCACTCCTTGTAATTGAATTTAGCTTGCTATAGTTAGCTCAAAAATCATCCAAATCGATTGTATGCTTACTTTTGCTTCTTTCTGTCCATAAACTTTTTATAAAACGCCCTGAAATAATCGCTCTGAATGGAAATACCGCTATACCAGCCCTCAAGCGCTAAACCATCCCTTAATGGTAGTTCCTGTGCCTTCGTAACTGCCATTTTAACTAACTTTATAGCGTGATATGGTCTTTCTATCATATGTCTGGCTAATGTCTCAGCTTCGGTCATAAGGTCTGCAAGCGGCACCACTTTATTAACCAATCCTATCCTGTAGGCTTCTTCAGCGGACATCTCCATAGAACTCAGTATAAACTCGATCGCCCGTCGTCTTCCAAGCAGTCGAGGTAAAAGCTGAGTGGAGCCACCTCCTGGGCAAATACCATTCCTGACATCGCCCTGCGCAATCCTTGCTACGTCCGCAGCAATAACAAAGTCCATAGCACATAGAATCTCAGGTGCCCAGCACACACCATTTATAGCTGCTATTGATACTATTCCGGAATTCATAATAAGCATACAGGTCTTCTGCAAATAATCCTGGTAGCCCGAAAGCTCTAGTTCTAGGTATTTCCCCTCCATGGCAAGTGCGATACCCGGATTACCCATTATCACTGATTCTTGACCTGACCCGGGGTAGCCTTCAAGGTCATCGCCCGCGGAAAAAGCCCTCCCTTTTCCGGTCAAGATAATGGCACGAATATTTTTATCCTCTTCACAATCCTTGAAATGATTGTAAAGTAATATGTAATCCTGCCACCTGATTGCGTTCAATTTTTCAGGTCGATTGAACATAATATATGCTATCTTATCTCGCTTCTCCAGCAAAATATATTCATTTTCACCCATTATCTATACTCCTCCTTTTTGGTTTCACTATTTTATCTCCTTTTTTACCTGTATTGGTAGAGAAAGCTTATTTCCCTTTGAATCTGGGGGGTCTTTTGTTAAGAAGGGCGTTTGTCGCTTCTTTGAAATCATCTGTTGTCGAGGCTACTGCCTGTCCCATCGCCTCTAATTCTAGAACCGATGCCAAGTCCATGTTGAGTCCCTTGTTTATTATTTTTTTCGCGATCCCGTAAGCTACCGTCGGTCCTGAAGCGAGTTTAGCACACAGGCTATTGACTTCTGTATCAAGGTTCTGTCCGGTCACGACTTTATTAATCAATCCAATTTTTTCTGCTTCCTGTGCGGAGACAAGGCGACCAGTGAAATAAAGTTCTTTTGCCTTCATTGGTCCCGCCAGTCTCGGCACGTTGAATAACGAACCCCCATCTCCGATAAGCCCAACTTGGCTGAAAATTAAGCTAAATCTAGCAGTGTCTGAAGCAATAACCATATCCGAGTTTAACGCGAGGCTACACCCTACACCTACAGCAACGCCGTTAACCTTTGCAATGACAGGTGCCTCCAAATCTGCCATAAGAAGCATAAGCTTACTAATATATTGGGTCCACATTCGAGCTTCAACCGCCGTGCTTTCACTGCTTAAGTCCTGCACGTCTGCCCCTGCGCAAAATGCCTTTCCTGCTCCCGTAATGACCAGAACCCTATTATCTTTGTCGTTAC
>CAZUEB010000223.1:0-2683 GCA_964619115.1 uncultured Dehalococcoidales bacterium | reverse complement strand
CTTTCCCCTGACAAAGCCGATAAGCGTGACGCCTAAATCGTTGGCTAGCTTCACACCCAGGTCGGTGGGCGCTGATTTGGAGATAAGCTGAGGAATATCTCTTTTAGCCGCTTTAAGCAATATCTCAGATGAAACCCTGCCGCTGGTTACCAGTATGCGGTCAGCAGTGGGTATATCCTTCAAGATGCATTCGCCGAATATTTTGTCGATGGCATTATGCCTGCCTATATCCTCGTTGAAAATCAGTATGCTCTTGGTATCGTACAACGCAGCGCTGTGTACACCGCCGGTCGCCTTGAAAATCTGCGACCGATGTTGAAAGTCAGACACCAGCTCAAAGACCTCAAGTGCCGATATTTTAGCTTGAGATTCTATTTTTATCCCCCCGCCGACGTCGGCAGGGCTGTAAAAAGAAGCGCCTCTGCCACAGCCAGATGTGATGAGCCGCTTGAACACCATCTCGCCAGCCTGTTTATTTTCCTCTTCAGTTTCCACACGCACCACGCCTCGCTGCTCGTCAACAGTCACCTTTTTGATATCCCCTTTACTTTTCAGTAGCCCCTCGGAGGAAAGGAAACCCACTGCCAGATAATCGAGATTCTGGGGAGAACACAGCAGAGTTACCAGTTCCTGATTGTTTAACACTATGGTGAGAGGAAATTCCGTGACAACGACGTCATCGGCGCGGCTCTTCCCTTCCTCAGTAAGCCGCGATATAGTAACCCTGTTTACCTGACTCACCCGCTCACCCCACCTCTATCAGGTCTCCAGCCTTGACAGGTCCGCCTCGAATCACCCTGGCAAACACGCCCTCTTCGGGCATGATGCACTTGCCCACCTGCTGGAAGATAGCGCACCCAGTGTGGCATTCCTTGCCTATTTGAGTAACCTCCAGGACAACCTGTTTACCGACTGACATCCTGGTGCCCACGGTCAGAGATATCAGGTCTATTCCCTCAGTAGTCAAATTCTCGGCAAAATCGCCCGGCTTTAACTCCAGCCCCAGAGCCCGCATCTGATCGATGCTTTCCACAGCCAGCAAGCTCACCTGCCGGTGCGTGCAGCAATCGGCATGAGCATCGCCGACGAGACCGAAGTCATCCTTCAGAAGCCCTTTTTTTACGTCTTCCTTCTTGGTACCCTTTTTGTCACTTTTGCATACGGCGATAATTCTAGCCATGTCGTTATCTACGCTTAATGTGGCGTGCTTTATATTATAGCCCTCTTCATCCAGTTGGTCGAATGAATCTAAAATTTACCGCTATACCTCTCAAGAGCCTGGTAGAAAGCTCTCCAGAATGGGTCAACGATAGGATGTTCAAGCTTCTCCTCCTTACCATTTCGTATCAGCACCATCCCCAACCTCGGCTCGGTGAAATCACCGACAATCGAAGCTTTAATACCTTCCCCATGCAGCGCCTTTAACACATCCCCAGCCTTGTATTCCCGGCAGGATATGATTAGGGTGCCCTCACTTATAGAAGCATAAGGGTCAATAGCAAAATACCTGCATATATCAGGCACGCAATCCTCAACCACTATACTTTCCATTTCTACTCTTACGCCCAGGTCAGCAGCTTGTGCAATCTCATAAAGCCCACCCCATATTCCACATTCAGTGGCATCGTGCATGGCAGTTATGCCATTGTCTCTCACACCAACTCTGACGGCAGTCATGGCGTCATCCACCACCGACATCTTATAAAAAATCTGCTGAGCTTTCCGACTGAAATCCTTGCCGAACTCACGCTCAATAAGCTTAGGAAACATGGCAGCAAAAATGCCCGTAGCTTCGATAGCCGGTCCTTTGGTAATGATTATCTTGTCTCCAGCACGTACCAGTCTGGGAGTGACATATTCGTCTTTATTGCCTATGCCGACCATGGTGGCACCACCGACCATAGGATAATGACAGTTCTCATATCTGCCGGTGTGCCCCGTGACAACAGAAATACCCAGCTTGACACATTCTAGGTGCATGGTCTTCCACATCATCTCTAGTTGCTCAGAGGTCATCTCCATAGGAAGGTTCAAATCAATGGCTAGAAACCGGGGCTTTAATCCACTGGTTACAGAATCGGAAGCGATGATGTGAATGGCAAACCATGCTGCCCTCTCCCAGCCATACTCAGGCACAATAAACACAGGGTCACAGGTTAAGGAAACAACCTTGTCACCGATTTCAACAATGCCTACATCCACCCCATTCTGAGGACCTATCAGAACTTTGTCGCTCTTAGCTCCCAGATGAGGCGATATAAGCTCATCGAACAGCCTGGGTGAAATCTTGCCTATGTCTGGCATCAAATGCATTGAGTTTATATCCCTTTTTCAGAGAACGATTTAAGCGGCTGGTTCGTGATTATTTGGAGGTTTTGATAAGCGGGGACATGGCTCTGAGCTTGGAGACAATACCGGGGAGTACGTCCAGAACCTGATGTATATCCTCCTCAGTAGTCCACTTACCCAAAGAAAATCGCAAGGAGCCGTGCGCCTGTAAATGCGGCAGCCCCATAGCTACCAGAATATGCGATGGCTCGAGGTCCGACGAGCTACAAGCTGAACCCGTGGAGGCACAGATTCCGGCGAGGTCCAGATTCAATAGAATCGCCTCGCCTTCCACATAACTAATGCTGACATTCACATTATTGGGCAGCCTCTTTGTGGGATGACCATTCAATTG
>CAZUEB010000222.1:449-2690 GCA_964619115.1 uncultured Dehalococcoidales bacterium | reverse complement strand
TCATCAAGGAGACTAAAACGAGCTCCGACATCAAGCTGGCATAAACAATCCCTGATAAACCACCTCTGATTGTTTGGCGCTGAGCTATATTGCGGATTGAACGAAACGTCATATGATATAATGTGGAAACATAAAGCCAACTTGCCTCATCGGATACGCACTTGTTAAAATAGGACGATGAAAGGTGTAGCTTGAGCCGATCAACCTGTCACCACAAATTTGAAAAACCCGGTGACCGGGAAAATCGTTTTATCGCTTTCCTTAAGAAGACATGGCTGCAAATCTGGCATAATGCCTTCATAATTGGACTGCTAAGCCTCATCTGGTTCGCAATTAGAACAGGTACCAAGCCATCGAGGGCTGCCTATCCATGCCAGCAAGCAGCTGCAGCAAACAGCTATGCCTGGCTTGCGGCTTATGCTTTGCCGTTATTCTCCAGGGCGGGAAGAAAGACTCGTGAGCTGTATTCCAGAAGAACCCTGATATTTATGACACTTGCAGCATTGTTGATAATTACATCCGTCGTATTGGCTGCAAGCAAAATGAATGCAGACTCCGTGAGCCTGGCGTCTGCCGGTCAGTCTGCTGAGCTTACCTTATCAGGAAGCCTGGCGGAAGGCACACCAGCCTCGGATATTTTTGTCCTGCAGGGCACTTCAGGGAATGACCAGGGGGTTGCCGAACTAATAGACCTTATGGGCAATCACAATTTGCTATTTTACAATTCGCCTGCACAGGGGACAAATAAAGGTCCAACCGGCATTATTGCCAGAGATGACACTGTCCTTATCAAAGTCAATTGCCAGTGGGAAGAAAGAGGAGGCACCAATACCGACCTGGTGAAAGCCCTGATAGTAGCCATAGTGCAGCATCCTGATGAATTTGTCGGCGAGATAGTAGTGGCTGACAACGGACAGGGCGCGGCTAACCCATCCGGTCAAAGCAGCGGCTTAAATTATCTCAGAAGTAATGCGGAAGACATTTCTCAGTCAATTCAAAAAGTGGTTGACTCCTTTGCCGGTTCCCATAAAGTGTCGACATATCAATGGGATACTATCACCAGGCAAAGAGTGAAGGAATACTCTGAGGGAGACATTGCCGACGGCTATATAGTCAATGAAGTTATCAGTCCCAGAACGGGTTTAATGCCGTCTTATCCAAAATTCGAGACTAAATACGGCACCTATATCAGTTTCAAACAAGGGCTCTGGAATCAGCAAAGCCAAACTTATGATAGTGACCGGCTCAAGGTAATCAATGTACCCGTTCTCAAGAGCCACGACGACATGGGCGTCACCGCCTGTGTTAAACATTATATGGGAGTAGTCTCAGATGCATTAACAACCCAGCTGGGAGCTCGGGCACATGATACGGTAGTGACCGGCGGCATGGGCACACAGATGGTTGAAACGAGATTCCCGGCACTAAATATCATCGATGCTATTTGGGTGAACGCATTTCCTGGCGGAGGGCCGATAACATTATATGACGATGCCACCAGAACTAATGTGATTATAGCCAGCCAGGACCCGGTAGCCCTCGATTACTGGGCAGCTAAACATATACTTTTGCAGGCAGCCCAAAACACGAGTTACGGCCGTATGCATTCATCTTCAATGGATCCAGACAACGTGTCATCACAGTCGTTCGGGAAATGGCTCAGATTATCTATGGAGGAGATAAATCAGGCTGGTTATCAGACGACGGTTGATGAAGCTCGAATGAATGTCTACGTATCCCGGCTCTCTTCCAGCCCCGTTTCTTCTCCCGACTTAACTCAACCTCCGGCGCCGGAGACACAGCCTAGTCCACCAACAACTCACCGTGGTATCAACTGGACATACCCGGCGATAATCCTGGCTGTTATCCTGGTGGCTGTAGTGGTTGGCATCATGTTGATGAGGAAAAAGAGACAGGATTCGAATAGCTAACCTGCCCTCCTCCGCGACCGCATCATCGAGCTGCGCAGCAGCATACTCCTCCAATTCATCAAGGAAACCAAAACCAGCTCCGACATCAAGCTGGCATAGGTCATCCTCTCCTTATTCCTCTCCCCTGGCGGGAGAGGCTAGGTGAGGGGGTTTTCCAACTCGTCTCTATCTAAACCTTTTCTTGTCTTTATAAGTGCTCATTCTTCACTATCGGCTACTGTCTTTGCCTGTTGTACCTTTGACTGCTTGGTGCTGCGCCGCGCCATAAATTGAACATTCTGTTAGATTGTTCAATGGTTGGTGGTTCTTG
>CAZUEB010000222.1:0-439 GCA_964619115.1 uncultured Dehalococcoidales bacterium | reverse complement strand
TTGACAACCAAAACGGAGGGGGATAAGCTGGTGGCAGCGAAACATTAGGAGGATAAAGGATGTTTTTCGGAAGGCGTAATTTCGTTTCCGTACTGGTGGTGCTGACCCTAGTTCTGTTTTTGATTATGACTGGTTGTGCCCCATCTGTCACACCGGAACCACCGTCTATACCCTCTTCTGAACCGTCATCTGCTCCACTGGCTACACCACCGGCACCATCTGAGCCTCCGACTACACCACTGGCTGAGTTGAATTTGGTAGCCGAACCCATGAGCGAGAAGAGGCTCAATGTAGAATTGGTCTATTCAGGTGGTGAACTCCCTGGACTCTGCTACCTCGGCAGTTATGCTATGCTGGCTAAATTCAAAGATAGCGACATAGATTTTACAGACGTTATTGCCAATTCTGGTATCGGCTCCAGCGCGCTTTACATCCCCTG
>CAZUEB010000221.1:0-2709 GCA_964619115.1 uncultured Dehalococcoidales bacterium | reverse complement strand
ACATCGAATCATTGCTGAAAGATGGTTATCAAGCGGTATTTATCGCTACTGGCGCACATAAAGGTGACAAGATGGGAATCCCGGGAGAAGACTTGGATGGAGTCTTTGATGCCATTGACTTCTTAAGAGAAACTAACTTGGGTAAGGAAATAAAGGTAGGACATAAAGTGGCTGTGGTTGGCGGTGGGAACTCTGCCATCGATGCCGCCAGGGTAGCTCTGAGAAAGGGTGCTAAAGAAGTACATATTCTCTACCGGAGAGAAAAGAGAGATATGCCAGCAATAGCCGAGGAGATTGAAGCCGCCGAAGAAGAGGGTGTACAAATTCACTGTCTGACGGCACCTGTAAAAGTTTTAGGCAAGGGTGGCAAAGTTGAAGGAGTCGAGTGCATACGCATGGAACTGAAGGAGTTTGATAAGAGCGGCAGAAAGACTCCATACCAAATCAACGGCTCCGAATACACTATGAATATCGATACACTCATAAAGGCAACAGGGCAGAGACCTGACACATCGTTCTTAAAAGGAGATGGAATAGGCACAGCTAAGGGTGGAACAATAGTAGCTGACCCACGAACACTCGCTACTGGTCGCAAGGGGGTATTCGCAGGCGGAGATGCGCTGACAGGCGCAGCCACAGCAATCGAAGCAATAGCTGCAGGACAAAGAGCAGCCTGTTCGATAATGCGATACCTCCGCGGAGAGGAACTCTCGCCCCTGGTTGAACGAAACGGGTACGAGCCCATAGCCGTGCCCTCCGTGATGCCCACTGAAGAGGAGCTCAAAGAAAAACCCAGGATAAAGATTGCAGAGATCGCCACTGCTGATAAGAAGACCTCCTTCAAAGAGGTAATCTCGCCCTACAGCACAAAGGAGGCGAGAGAAGAAGCTAGCCGATGTCTAAGATGTGACCTTGAGGTAGGAGAATAGACATGAAAGAGATAAATCTAACAATCAACGGTAAGCAGGTTAAAGGCAAAGAGGGTGATACCGTCCTTGAAATATGTCAAGCTAACGGTATTGATTTACCGACGCTTTGTCACCACAAAGGGCTGAGCGATGTCGGTGCTTGTCGCCTCTGTGTCGTCGAAATCGAAAGAGAGAGACGACCAGTACCTGCCTGCACTTATCCAGCACGGGACGGTTTGGTGATACACACGCATAACGAAAAGCTGGAAAGGTACCGCCGCTTGGTTCTTGAACTCATTTTCACCGAACGCAACCACCTGTGCGCTCAGTGTGTAGCCAGCGGCGATTGCGAACTGCAGAGCCTTGCCTATAAGTACCAGATGGACAACGCCCGTTATCCATATTCCTGGCCATCATTGCCGTTAGACTCAGTTAATAATTACCTGGTTATTGACCATAATCGCTGTATCTTGTGCGGCAGATGCATCAGAACATGCGATGAAATCGTCGGTGTTCACACACTGGACTTTGGTTACCGCGGCTGGAAGGACATGGTCGTCGCTGACCTTAATCAGCCTCTGGGCACATCGTCCTGCATTTCTTGTGGAGCTTGCTTCCAAGTCTGCCCTACCGGCGCCATCTTCTCCAAGAACAGCGCCTACAAAGGTAGACCTGAGGAATGCAATAAAGTGAGCAGCGTGTGTCCAATATGCGGTGTTGGTTGTAAAATTGAAGCGCTGGTTAAGGATAACAGGTTAGTAAGAATTGATAGCCCCGACCTCACCGACAAGCGCGGCATACTATGTCACAAAGGACGTTTTGCTACACTGGACAGAAACCACGAACGAGTTGACACAGCACTGGTGAAAAACGACCGTGGCAAGCTCGAACGCCGACCCTTAAGTGAAGCCGTAGACATAGTAGCTAAGAAGCTCGCCGAACTGAAATCAAGATACGGCAATAACAGTATAGCTGGTATAGTGTCAAGCCAGGCTAGCAATGAATCCCTCAAGGCTTTCAAAGAATTCATAACCGGGACTATCGGCAATGAGTCAATCGATACCCTCGACGGAGATGTCTATAGAACCATCACCCAAGGCATCAACGCTTACCAAGCTAAGGCAGGACTGGATACCGAGACCTCAATAGAAGAGATACTTAAGGCTGATTGCATACTCGTGGTAGGTGCCAATCCACTTGAAAGCCACCCTGTTGCCGGTTCTTATATCGCCCGAGCGACGAAACAGAACAAGGCAAAACTCATCGTCATCGACCCCTCGCAAAATTCCTTCTCTTACCACACTGCACTGTGGTTGAAACCAAAAGCAGGCAAAGAGTCATTGGTTCTAAACGTACTGACCAAAGCTGTCATCAACAAAAGTATCAAGAAAGACTCCGCCCAGACAAAGAAAATAACAGCTTCCCTTAAGAATATAAAAGTAAACCAAGACAGTGAACAAGCCGGTATCGGCACTGATGAACTTCTTGAGGCTGCCGAGATACTCAGCAAGGCAAAGCACAGTATTATCATCTACGGCGAAGGCATTCTGAAACATAAAAATCCTGGACTTATAACATCTCTGCTCAATCTGGCAACTACCGCCAGCGACCAAGGCGCAGGGAAACCGCGAATCATCTCTCTAAAACCTCAGGGAAATAGCCGTGGGGCTTGGGATATGGGAATAGCCAATCCATCGCAATCCATTATTAAGAATTTAACCCAAAACGGCGTAAAAGCCTTATATATACTTCTGGCTGATGACTCAGTTGACACACCAGAATTGTCAAACCTCGGCAAAGG
>CAZUEB010000220.1:0-2726 GCA_964619115.1 uncultured Dehalococcoidales bacterium | reverse complement strand
CGGCAAACGACAAAGGAAAATGCTAATCATAGCCAACAAGAGCGACCTGGAAAATACAGGTATCAGCGCAAAACAATTGAATTCTCGTTACGGCACCCAATTCCCGGTGATTTCCATCTCCTCATCAGAGGGCAGCAACACAGAAATGCTAAAGAGCGGGATTTTCAAAGCCCTGGAGATTATACGCGTCCACACCAAAAGCCCAGGGCAGAAAGTCGACCTGACCGACCCGGTCATACTTAAGACGGGTAGCACAGTAAAAGAGGCTGCTGAAGAAATTCACAAGGATTTTAAGAGTAAAATGAAATACGCTCTGGTCTGGGGCTCGGGGAAATTCGATGGGCAAAGAGTGGGGCAGGAACACGTCCTTCAAGACAACGATATAATCGAGCTCCACATCTAGAACTATCTGACGCGCTGCTTCCGAAGCGAGACGTCACACAATACCTTCGCCAGCTCTTCTATATATGCCCGATTTTCCAGCTTGGACCGCCACTTATTCGGAATAGAGTCAACACCCAGATAAGCGCCGGCAATAGCTCCCGTCATCGCCGCTATGGTATCGGTGTCCCCACCAAGACTGGCGGCAAACAGTATTGCCTCCTCGAAAGAGCGATGGTGAGACAGAAAAGAATATATAGCCGTGGGCACCGAATTGAAAGCTTCAACGCTATTGCCCAGCTCAGCAACCGCTCCACTCCTACCCACCCAACTCAGCAGCATCTCTACCCTGGCTAATTTCTGCCTGTAAACTTCGTGCTGAACAACTTCACCTAGCCTGGCTAAAAATTCTCGCTGGTCAAAGGCTGCTGCCGGGTCCAGGCTCACAGCCAAAGCCACGGCGTATGCCTGCAAAACCGCCCCCTCCTTACCTAGCTCATGGCTATGGGTAATTTTACTCGACCTGCAAGCTACTTCCTTCAGCATGGCTAAATCATCATGATAGAAAATCCCTACGGGTGCAATCCTCATCGCCGAGCCATTGCCATAAGAGCCGCCATGGTATAACTTTTCAGAAGCCCTATCCCAGGCTTCGCCACCTTTTATCATTCTGAATACACTCGGCGGTCCTGGACCATAGCCTCGCCAGGGCTCACATTCATAATTCTTTATAAAGATACGCGCCATGTGCTCGCCATCAAAACCTTCCTTCTGTACCAATGATTCAGCCACACCTATCATCATGTGGGTATCATCAGTATAGGCTAGAAGCTCCCGCCTGGCAACCAAATCCCCAATCACATCAGACTCAAGCACACGCCGCCCCTCAAAACCAGCACCAACAGCATCCCCCACAGCAGTGCCAACCAGAGAGCCCAAGAATTTCGCCCTCAGCACGCCCTCATCCATACAACCCCCTACAATAAAATTCTGCCATTTAAACTTGAAACCGTCAAGTGATATTGAGCTTTAACTTCAGTTTAGTGATATACTTACTACATTAGCTATAACGAAAGGATAGCTGTAAGCGTTTAGTTACGTGGGGAAGAAATAGAATAACGGTGGAATATAAAACCTACTGGCACTAAAAGGCACAAGTGAATACCAAAGTAATCGAGAAAATCAGCAAGGTCAAGGATGACAGAGTTCACGGTGCTAGCTGGTTAGCACTGCAAGCCATCAGCACTTTAAATTCAGCCGTGAGTGAAACTCAGGCTATAACTGTTGCCGACTTTGTCCAGGAGATAAAAACAGTAGCCGAAGAACTGACACAAGCCAGACCCAGCATAACTCCTATAGCCAATCATGCCAACCAGTTTCTGTACCAGATTATCACCAAGTCTCAAGACCACGATGACTTAGATTCCATGAAAAGCTTCGCCCGAACCAAGGGAAAAGAACTGCTAAAATCAGCCACAAAAGCCATATCTAAGTCCGTTGAGTACGGGTGCGGAATCATCGGCGACCTGGATACAATTATAACCTGCAGCTACAGCTCTACCGTATGCAAGGTCATGGAACTGGCAAGCCGGAGAGAGACAAGATTCCGTGTTATCGTCGCTGAGTCCAAATTCCAAGATAAAGCTTATGGAGAAATGACCGCTGAGCATCTCATGAAGTACCAGATTCCGACGGAGATAGTAAGTGATAAAAATATACAATTTCGTATATCCAAAGCGGACAGAGCCCTGGTCGGTGCTGACAGTATAACAGCCAATGGCTATCTTATTAATGGGAAGCCGACATCCATATTGGCTCAAGCAGCCAGAAACAAAAAGGTACCCCTCTATGTCGTCTGCGAGAGTGCCAAGTTTGACATCCAGGGTTACGTGGCAAAATCGTCGGAGATAGAGCCGGGCTTCGACAAGACGCCGCTTAATCTGGTAACCGGCATAATAACCGAAAAGGGCACCATGCAGCCAAGTCTGGTCATTGCCTACATCGAAGAGAAGACAGAAGAAATGGCACGACTCTCCCATTAAGGACAAGGATTGCTCGAGGTCATTGACACACACGCTCATCTTGACGAGCTAGAAAACCTTGAACCCGCGCTCAAAAAAGCCAAAGACGCTGGCATTATAGCTGTCGTTGCCGTCGGCTCAAATCACCAATCAAACCAGAAGGTGCTGGAAATCTGTCTTAATCATCACAATTTTATCTATCCAGCTCTTGGTTTACACCCCTGGGCATTAAGCAATTTAAATTCTCACCAAACCGACACCACGCTAGAAGCCATCGAGGAGAAAATCACCGACATCGTGGCAATATGCGAAATAGGGCTGGAC
>CAZUEB010000219.1:0-2732 GCA_964619115.1 uncultured Dehalococcoidales bacterium | reverse complement strand
ACGGCTTCCGTTCGCTCGCCGCCGTAGCTCCGCATAATACAATACTGGTATATTCCTTTTCTAAATACTTCGGTGCTACAGGCTGGAGACTTGGTGTTATCGGCATCCACGAAGATAACGTTTTCGATAAGATGATAGCCGCCTTACCGGATAGAGATAAAAAGATACTGCACGACCGTTACAGTACGGTAGTTCTTAACCCTGATAAGATGAAGCTCATTGACCGGATGGTGGCTGACAGCCGCACTGTGGCGTTACATCATACTGCCGGTCTATCCACACCCCAACAGGTCCTGATGGCACTCTTTTCTCTTTATTGCCTGCTAGATGAAAAAGGCGAGTATAAGAGAGTTGCACAATATATTGTACGTCACAGGTTTAAGACGCTTTATGATGCCATTGGTATGCCCTGTCCTGATAATAGATACGATGCGCACTATTACACAACGATTGATATTCCGGAGCTTGCCCGGACGAGGTATGGTCAAGAGTTCGCCAAATATCTGGTAAAGAATTACGAGCCGATTGATTTCGTGGTTAAGTTGTCTGAAAGGAAATCTATTGTTCTGATGGATGGCGGTGGTTTTGATGCACCGAATATGTCGGTTCGTGTCTCTCTGGCAAACCTTCCCAATAACACTTATGAAGCAATCGGCAGGGGTATAAGTGAGTTGCTGGCTGAGTATCACCAAAAGTGGGAATTAGCAAAAACGAAGCGCTAATGTGGGAGTCCTGATATTGTTCTGAGGAGGCAATCATGTGGGAGTCCATCGTTAACATATGCCAAAATAACCCACAGATATTGATTTTTCTGGCACTTGCAATTGGCTATGCTGCAGGTAAGCTAAAATTCCGTGGATTCAGCCTGGGTACAACTACCTGCACCCTTCTGGCTGCCCTTGTTCTGGGACAGGTAAACGTCCAGGTGCCGGCACTCTTGAAGACGGTTGCCTTTGCTCTATTTATGTTCGGAATAGGATATAAGGTTGGTCCTCAGTTTTTTGGCGCACTTAGAAGAGAAGGTCTTCATTACATCTATATCGCACTGGTAACGGCTTTCGTAGCTTTGGGTACAGCTATACTTCTGGGTAAACTCTTACATTTTGACCAGGGGACAACCGCAGGCTTCTTCGCCGGTTCAGTGACACAATCAGCGGCAATCGGGACAGCAGAAGACGCCATAAACCAACTGCCTATTACTGACGCGCAGAAAGCAACTCTGGATACCAATGTCGCCGTGGGATATGCCATTACCTACATTTTCGGCACAGCAGGAACCATTGTTTTCCTGAAAATGGTACCCGGTTTCTGGAGGATAAACCTGAAAGAGGAAGCTAAGAAACTGGAGGCGAAAATGTCAGGCGGAGCAGTTTCTGCCGACAAGCCGGAGCTTTTCTCATGGTCAGCACAACTGGAGCTTCGCGCCTATGAAATATCAAGCAAGAATGCGATTGGTAAAACAGTCGCCGAGATGGAGGCACTTTTCCCGGCTAGAGTTGCCGTGAATAGGGTTAAACGCGGCAATGTTGTCATGGACGTGGAACCGAATATGGTGGTTCAAGCAGGAGATATAGTTGTCATGTCAGGGCATTGCAAGCAATTTGTCATAGCGCCTCAAACGATCGGTCCTGAGGTTGATATTGGCGATGTAACAGATATGGTTGGCGAGGTGATGGATATATGTGTTCTTAATCGCGATGTTGTGGGTAAGACTCTCGGTGAGTTGAGCCAGAACAAACAAGCACACGGGATTTTCTTGAGGAGAATAACCAGGCAGGGTCGCGAGATACCGGTAACCAGGGATACCGTGGTGCATAAGTGCGACGTTGTGCAGGTAATCGGCGCCAGAGGAGATATTGAAAGGGTTATTAAGTTCCTGGGTTACCCCGAGCGTCCTACTGCCATAACAGACCTGGTGATGGTCGGTCTTGGCATTGCGCTGGGGACATTGGTAGGGCTGATTGTTGTGCATATTGGCGAATTGCCCGTAACTCTGGGCGTTGGTGGTGGTGTTCTGGTTTCAGGTTTAATATTCGGCTGGTTGCGTTCTGTACATCCCACCTTTGGTCAGATTCCTAGCGGTGGTCAGTGGCTTCTAACTGACCTGGGATTGAATTTATTTATCGCTTGTGTTGGCTTAGCAGCCGCTGTCCAGGCAGTACAGGCTTTTCAGACAACCGGTTTGACTTTGTTCCTCGCTGGTATAGTTCTTTCACTCTTTCCTATGATTGTAGCTCTAATTTTTGGAAGACAGGCGCTCAAAATGAATCCTGTTTTACTATTAGGTGCGGTAGCCGGAGCTAGAGTTATCACAGCAGCCCTCAATTCACTGGAGGAAGATGCTGAAAGTACCATGCCTGCAATCGGGTACGCGGTACCGTACGCATTCGGTAACGTGCTTCTCACCATCTGGGGAAGTGTGATTGTTAATGTTATGTGAGTGCGAAGTCGCCTGGTTCGCAGAATACGTGAGCTGGTTGATTAGACTTGCTGGTTCAAAGAAAAGCGTGCATTAGCTGCCGCTCTTCTTTATTTTCTCCACTTCTTTTTCTATTTCCTTTGTTTCCCAGCTGATGTCATGTTTTGAGAAGACTGCCACGGCATTGAATATTAGCCCTATTCCCCAAAACAACATCACCCACATGGGCCAGAAATAACCGGCACCTGTAAAATACCAGATGGCTGCCAGCATCAGATTGACGATTATGTACGCGGTCAGATGAGAATAGAAT
>CAZUEB010000218.1:0-2733 GCA_964619115.1 uncultured Dehalococcoidales bacterium | reverse complement strand
ATTCTGACCATGACCCTGAGCCAAAGGCGAAGGGGAAGGGGGAAGAATCTATTCTCCTGAGGCAATTGACTTTTTTGTGAGATTCTTCGTCGCCCTCCCATGTAAAGGCTCCTCAGAATGACAGCTCTATGTATGTTTCTGGCATTGGTGTTTTGGATTTTAGATTCATTCAGAGATTATACATTCGGATTCAGAATTTACCTTCAGGTCATACTAAAGTATTATTTCTCCTCATCACAAAGTCTGACACTGGAGTAGTTACTTTTCTGTGTCCAGAACCAACCCCCCTCTCGATTACAAAAGTACCTTGCCGGGGTAAAATTAAGTACAGCCATTAAATGGCGGGGTTTAAATATGTTTAGCAGCAATGACAAAGAGAGAACAGCCGAAATCAAGGAGTTCCCGTTTGTATTTGGCAGCCACGGGCTGAAGCTCAAAGGCAAAGTGCTTATGCCCAAAGATGCCAGCGCAAGTAAACCGGTGCCTGGCGCTGTGCTGTGTCACGGTTTCGGTTCTGCTCACCGGGTCATGGAGCCCAGTGCCAGAATCATGGCAGCCCAGGGAATAGCTGCTCTCATTTTCGACCTCCGCGGTCATGGCTCCAGTGAAGGCGCAATCGATGGCAGAATGGCAGACGACATCGTCGATGCCTGGAATCTCCTGTCCCGACTCCCACAGGTAGACAGCAAGCGAATGGGACTGGTGGGGCACAGCCTGGGAGCCATGTCAGTAATTCTGGCTGCAGAAAGAGTGCCCAATCCCCGGGCTCTGGTTGCCCTGGCCTGTCCGCCAGAGATAGATGACAGCACTCCATACGATGATTCGGGGAATATCGGAAGATGGGGGCAAAACTCCGATCCCATTGCCGAATACCCTAAGAACGGGGCTTTCCCGTGGTTAAAAGGTATAGCCGCGCTGTTCTGCAGGGCATGGATGTACATAGGTCATTTCAGGGTACGCGTTGATTGGCGAAAATTCCTTGATGCCCTGCCGCAAATAAAAATGTCACAGGCGCTACAGAAGCTGGGAGACTGCTCTAAGCTCTTCGTCTTTTGTCAGGGCGACAAGGTGACCCCGTTTGAAAAATCTGCGTTTGTCTATGAGACAGCCTGTCAACCTAAGGAAATGCTACTTATTAAAGGTGGTTTCCACACCACTCCGCTCTTGCGTGGAGACCTGCGTTCCCAGTGGACAAGCTGGACGGTAAGAACTCTAAAAGAAATCTAATAGAACTAAAAGGAGAATAAAATGCGAGTACTCATCACAGGAGGAGCTGGTCGGCTGGGCATAACCGTCTGTAAAGCTTTCTTACACGAAGGCTTCCAGGTAAGAGCGTTCGACCTGGATACTCCTGCTAATCGAAAGAGCATCAAGAGGCTTAACGGTAAAGCTGAAGTTATGTGGGGCGACATAACACGCCCGAATACAGTGAAGAAGGCGCTGAAAGGAGCGGATGCCATAGTTCACATGGCTGGCATCTTGCCGCCGGTGGCATACCAGAAACCTGAACTTGCCGCCAGGGTCAATGTGGGCGGAACAAAAATACTCGTTGACCTGATAAAAGAGATGGGCGGCAATATCCCTTTCCTGTTCACCTCATCGGTAGCTGCCTTTGGCCCTACGCCAGGTGCATGCCAGCCCCTGTGTCCGGAGAAAACCGAATGTAACCCCAGAGGAGCATACGGAGAGACCAAGCTACAGGCTGAAAGCATCATCAAGGAATCAGGCATCGATTATGCAATCTTGCGTCTTACCGCAACCATGTACCTGAGCTTCTCGATAAGCGACCTCAAGCGGATGTTCACCGTTCCTCTGAACAATCGCGTTGAATACTGCCATCCAAATGACACCGCATTAGCCATATTGAACGCCATCAGAGACTTTGACACGGTAAAGGGAAATATTCTGGTCATCAGCGGCGGACCCGAGCAAAGAATGCTATACAGGGATATGATTCGCGCTATGATGGGAATTATGGGTCTGCCACTACCGCCGGCTAGCAAGTTCACCACAGAGCCCTATTACCTGGACTGGTATGACACAAGCAAAGCCCAGCAGCTTCTTAAGTTCCAGCGACACACTTTTGCCGACTATCTTAAGGACTATTCCAGGGAACTTGCCAGGAAATACGGCTCCGGCTTCTTGCCCTTCATGCGCCGATTCGTCGGTCCTGTCTTTGGGAAAGTCATCGTTCAATTCTTCTAAAATTATTGCCAGGGGATATTGCATCCCCGGCTGTTTGTATGGTATACTTCTAGTCTAGTGAGACCTTTAAGTCAGTCCAGAGAGGCTGGCAAGGGCAATATGAAAAACGGTTGTAGTCACACAAAGCGTCCGTTTCAGGTTGCTTGTTTAAGAACCTCTTGCCGGCTCTGGGCAGGAGGTTTTTCTTATGCCTGAAAGAACCCTCGTGTCCCCCCAGGATATACAGAGGGCGTTGGTCCGCGTTGCCCACGAGATTGTGGAGAGAAACAGGGGCGCCAGTGACATCGTACTCGTCGGCATGCAAACCCGGGGGGTGCCATTAGCCAACCGTTTAGCCGCTACCATTCAGGGACTGGAGGGAATTACCGTCCCGGTTGGCTCACTCGACATCAGCCTCTATCGTGACGACCTCTCATCCTTATCTCTTAAGCCCACAGTTCGTCGCACCGATATACCTGTGGATATTGCCGAAAAACAGGTAGTGCTTGTTGACGACGTATTCTACACCGGGCGCAGTATCCGCGCCGC
>CAZUEB010000217.1:949-2736 GCA_964619115.1 uncultured Dehalococcoidales bacterium | reverse complement strand
GTCGCGTTGCGTTCCAGCCTGGAGAAGCTGGCAGAGGTGAAAGCGGAGATAGAAGCAGCTGAAGGTTTTCCAGCCTGGCTCAGTTCCGAGCTCAAGCCCTGCCCTGATGTGGTGAGCTCGGTTGGGCAGGCGATTGTCGATGAGCCTGCTGCTACGCTGGAGCGAGGTGGTGTTGTCAGGGCTGGCTTCTCTCACGAGCTGGACGAAATCCGGCAGGCGGCATCGGAGGCTAAGCGTTATCTGGCTAACCTGGAGCGACAGGAGCGAGAACGCACCGGCATTAAGTCCCTGAAGGTGGGCTACAACCGGGTGTTCGGCTATTACATCGAGGTGTCCAAGTCTAACCTGGACCTGGTGCCGGAAAGCTATATTCGAAAACAGACATTGACCGGTGGAGAGCGTTTCTTTACCCCGGAGCTTAAGGAATATGAATCGCTAATTCTCAATGCCCAGGACAGAATCACTGAACTTGAAACGGCGATTTTCCGACAGGTCTGCCAGCAGATAGCCGGTGTTGGTGAGCAGATACTATATTCAGCAAAGGCGCTGGCTGAGATTGACGTCTTTGTCGCTCTGGCTGAGGCAGCGGTCAGGTACGGGTATATGAAGCCGGAATTGACCGCCGAGGAAGCCATAACCATTAAGGGAGGGCGTCATCCGGTGGTGGAGAGAAATCTGGGCAGCGACGGCTTTATACCTAACGATACCTATCTGTGCAATAAAGATACACAGCTCATTATACTCACCGGCCCCAACATGTCGGGGAAGTCCACCTACTTGAAGCAGGTGGCGCTGATTGTGCTACTGGCTCAAATGGGCAGCTTCGTTCCCGCCGATTCTGCCATCATAGGCATCGTTGACCGCATCTTCACCAGAATCGGCGCGCAGGAAGATTTGGCAGCCGGGCAGTCGACTTTTATGGTGGAGATGGTGGAAGCCGCCAACATACTGAATAATGCCACGCCGAAGTCCTTGGTTATACTGGATGAGATTGGGCGGGGGACGAGCACCTATGACGGGCTTTCCATCGCCTGGGCGGTAGCCGAGTTCATACACAATCACCCCCGGCTCAGGGCAAAGACGCTTTTCGCAACTCATTATCACGAGCTGGTGGAGCTAGCTGGTTTTCTGCCCAGGGTCAAGAATTTCAACGTGGCGGTCACCGAAGACGAGGGCAGGGTCATTTTCCTGCGCAAGGTTATTCCCGGCGGCGCCGATAAGAGCTACGGCATACATGTGGCACAACTAGCGGGACTACCGGCATCGGTGTTGCACCGGGCTCAGGAGGTTTTAGCTGGGCTGGAAAGCCAGCCGCGGCAGAAGCAGTCCAAAGCCGTTCGACCCAGGAAGGAATCGCCCCCGCAGCTTGCGTTGTTTGGTGATAAATCGCCGCTGATGGAAGAAATCAGCCAACTCGATATCGACTCCATGTCTCCCCTCGAAGCCATCACCAGGCTCTACGAATTGAAACGGAAGGCGAAAGGGACTGGTGCGTAGAAAAAATTGGTGGTGTTGAATCCTCTGGGTATTTTCTCTTTGACTCTGGACGGGTACAGAATCTGTTTTGATGGAGGGATTATTATGAATTGGCAGACTATCTTCTGGTGTGTTTTATCTGCAATGTACCTTACATTATGGATAATGCATGTAGTTCTATCACGAAAAACATTTAATCAGCTACCCAAGAGGATTGTGATAGGGAAAATAAGTGGTGTGTCAACTGGCATGTCAGAGATTCGAGAAGATATAAATGAGTTCATAGATAATCTAAATGTGTACAATAAAAG
>CAZUEB010000217.1:0-939 GCA_964619115.1 uncultured Dehalococcoidales bacterium | reverse complement strand
AAGAATGGGTATGACTCAGTTCTGGGGCTATCTGGCAGCCTTCATTGCAGCTTTGTTTGGTGTCATTGCTTCACTGTATGCCTGAATTTTTTAGGTGCCACCCGCCCACAGGTAACCCTAGCTCCTTTCCTCTCCCTTGACGGGAGAGGACTAAGGTGAGGGTGAAATCTGAGCTGCTCCCCCTCACTCTAACTCTCTCCCTCCAGGGGAGAGAGTACCTCTTTTGAGGTGAGCACTGCTGCAAAATATTCCATCTCATCTCGGCTGGGTATATAATTGGCATGGCGTAACATATGTGGTAGAGTAGTGTGATGCAGCAGACTTTCCCTTGTCCGAATTGTGGTGCCCAAAATGCTTTAGGTCAGCGGTTTTGTGCCACTTGTGGTCAGATGTTTCAATACCGTTGTCCTTATTGCAGCAATATTGCTGACCCTGCCTCCAGATTCTGCCCGAATTGCGGAGCGCTGCTGGGCTGGGAAGTATGGCAGCAGCCAGGGTGGTCGCCGCAGCAACCAGCACAGCCTGCCTATGCACCAAGTAAGCCGGCACCGAGTAAGCCACCATCATCATCGAAGCCGCTTTTAACACTATTGCTGGTGGTTTTGCTGATTGGTCTCGGAGGCTTCATTTTTTGGTTTTACGGTCCTTCATCGAAAAACCAGCCTGCAATCTCTGGCTCTGAATCGTCTGCGCCACCTTCGCCCGTGTCCGAACAATCAGGTATCGACCCTCCATATCTCAAGGAGCCCAGTACGCCCATAAACCTGGTGAACAATCCGAATGCCACGGATGTCAGCTTTGCTGAATTGAAGACCTTCCTCCTTCAGGATGATACTGACGGCGAGGCTTATGTGGAAGGAGTAAGGACATGCGGAAACTTTGCCGAGAAACTACATAACAATGCCGAAAAGTCTGAGATTAGAGCCGCTTTTGTGGCAC
>CAZUEB010000216.1:0-2744 GCA_964619115.1 uncultured Dehalococcoidales bacterium | reverse complement strand
ATTGTGCTCATTAAGGCGTCTCGGCGTTCAACCCTGGCACGGCTAACTGTTAGAGTTATTGCATCAGTGGAAGCGTTAACCCAAGACATACAGTTGCTTCCGGTACAGGATGCACCGAAAGAAGAAAAGAGACTCGCATTCAGTCGCCGCTATCGGCAGACGACTAAATGCTCAAAGGAAAGGAGAGGGAAACTGACAGCTTTAAGTGACACCAAATGAATATCGAAAGGAGGAGTATGTAGGCATGGCTAAGAAAGTCAGGCGGGAGATAAAAGAAAAGCAGGAAGCACAGAGGTTTTTGGCCGATGTTCCACAGGAGTACGTATTCTGGTGCCATGATGGTCAGATATTGAGGAACATGAAAGAGCTCGGTGATGCTTTGTCTGCAATGACGGACGAAACTTACGGCTATCACTGGAACGCGGAGAAGAAGGACTTCAGCAACTGGGTGAGAGACACAATCGGGGATGTAAAGCTTGCGAAGGATTTAGAAGAAGCAACTAATAGACTCCAGGCGTCCGAGTACGTTGCTGCAAGAGTGACCTTCCTGACCTGGTAAGGTTGCTTAGTCAGCGTCGGGGACAATCAGAAGGTAACGCAGTTGATGGTGGGTATATCCCAACATCTTAGAGCGAAGGAGGTATGAGGTGTGTCTGGCAAAGGCGTTCGTAAACAATTCGAGTGAGCAGCCCATCCTCCAGGATATTGCCCGTATGCGCATACATAAAGATAGGGTGGAACTGGAGACACTGTTCGGCGAAGGGAAGGTTATACCGGGCAGGGTGGTTGAAATAGACTTTTCAACCTCGAAAATTATGCTTGATGAGTGCTGCGAAGCTGAGAGTGTCTAGCGTAGGAGAGGAGGAGGATGTCATCAAAGTATCGAACTCGAGAATCAATAGCAGGAACGAATAGCGCCGTTTCTCCCTTCGATGACCTAGCTGGGGAATATGATGCCTGGTTTGACAAAGATGGGAGTCTTATCTTCTTCATTGAGGTGCAGGCATTCAAGGGGCTTCTGCCCACCATGCCAAGGCCATGGCTCGAAATCGGGGTCGGCAGTGGCCGGTTTGCTCAGGCTTTAGGCATAGAGACTGGCATTGACCCCTCAATCAAGCTCATTGAGATGGCAAGGAGAAGAGGGATAAATGCGTTCCTGGGCCGAGGAGAAGAGGAACTGTTTGACGAGGGATCACTCGGCACAGTGTTTTTGATTGTGACCCTGTGTTTCCTGGACTCGCCTCTTGAGGTTCTGAAGGAAGCCAACCGTATCCTGATGCCAGGCGGCAAGATAGTACTGGGGCTGGTCCTGAAGGAAAGTCCTTGGGGTCAATTTTACCAGCAAAAGAAAGCAGCGGGACACCGCTTCTACAAGTACGCCACTTTCTACAGATGTAACGAGGTGGTTAGGCTTTTAACCAGAGCTGGTTTTTTGACCGAGAAGATTGTCTCAACACTTTTTCAAAGGCCAGGAGAGGTACATCGTGCGGAAGAGCCCAAAGAAGGTTATTTCCCCGATGCTGGTTTCACCATAATTGTGGCTGGCAAAGCAGCCACAACAAATAACGATGCAAAGAAAAATTAGAGCTTAGGCAAGTAGACATGACAACAGTTGTGGTAGAGAAAGACACCAAGGTTAACCAAGAAACCAAGCGGATACTGAAAAGGTTTGCGCGGAAAAGAGACAATCTTATTCCTATCCTTCAAAAGGTTCAGGGTAGGCTGGGGTATCTCCCCCGAGAAGCAATGCTGGAGATTGCCAATTACCTTGATGTGCCGGAGATGGATGTCTACAGCGTGGTCACCTTCTATAACCAGTTCCGTCTCAATCCACCAGGGAGACATTCAATAAGAGTCTGTCTCGGGACTGCCTGCCATATGAAGGGAGGCTATATTACTCTTGATGCCTGGAAGAGGCGTCTAGGCATTGGGCCCGGTGAAACTACTGCCGACCAAGAGTTTGATTTGGGTACGGTGGCCTGTGTGGGGTGTTGCACCATGGCACCAGTAACCGTGGTCGATGGCAAGCCGGAGGCTAAAGTCGAGCCAACAAGGGTGGACGGCTTGCTATTATCTTTTGGACATGAAAGCCAGAAGGAACTCAAGAAAAACCATGCAAATAGCTGAAAAGGTAACGATAGCTTCTACTTTCGAAGAAATAAGGCACCATGCCGAGTTACACTGGCAGCAGTTATGGAACAGTGCTAATCCTCTAGTCATGGTGGGTACCGCCACCTGCGGCCGGGCCGCTGGCGCCCTTGAGGTGGTCCAGGCGATAAGGGAAGAGATAGAAAAGCACGAACTGGTCTGCCCCGTAATTGAAGTGGGTTGTATGGGACACTGCTATGCTGAGCCAATCGTGATGATAAGCAAGCCGGGACATCCGCCTATATGCTACGGGCGCGTCAACCCAGTCATCGCCGAAAGGCTGGTAAAGGAGTTTGTTCTCGGAGATGACCCTTGCCTTGAGTTTGTGCTGGGTGCGTTAGAGGAGAATACCCTTATCCCCAGCTTTGCCGAGTTCCCCCGGGCCCAGTATGAGAAGAAGATTATCCTGAAGAATTGTGGGCAGATTGACCCAACCGATATAGACCACTATATTGCCACCGGAGGCTACGCCGCTTTAGCCAAGGCGTTAGAGAAACCACCAGACGAGGTTATTGGCGAAGTCAAAGAGTCCGGCCTCAGAGGCAGGGGTGGTGCCGGCTTTCTAACCGGTGAGAAGTGGGAAATCTGTCGTAATG
>CAZUEB010000215.1:0-2745 GCA_964619115.1 uncultured Dehalococcoidales bacterium | reverse complement strand
CCACCATGAGTGCAGACTTCCCATCGAGGTTTGCTGCTGTTCTTGTTTCGTCTGGCGTCTATGGCTACCACAACACACTGAGAGCCGAACCTGCGCGCTGCTTCGCTAATAAGGTCAGGACTGTAAACAACGGCAGTGTTTACGCTTATTTTGTCGGCACCGGCCTCCAGCATATGCCGCATGTCTTCAATATTGCGCAGGCCGCCACCGACGGTAAGCGGGATAAAAACTTGTTTCGAGACACGTTCAACTACATCCACCATAATGTCACGCCCTTCAGGGGTGGCACCGATATCCAGGAATACCAGTTCATCGGCACCTTCCTTATAGTAAAATGCTGCCAGCTCTACAGGGTCACCAGCATCACGAAGGTCGGTGAAACTCGTGCCTTTGACCACGCGACCTTTGGTTACGTCGAGACAAGGTATAATCCTTTTTGTTAACATCGGTTTAAAACCTTCTTTAAAAAGCTAGCCTGCTTTGGCTGATTTACCTACCACCATACCTTTTCTTTGTTGAATCGGTTTCTTCAAACTACCTATTATTGGCTCGCCGCCCATCGGAATCCACGCCTCATCCAGGTCGGGACAAATCAGCCGGATTGCTGATTCCTCTGAAGATAGATATAGCATCTGGTCTTTTATGCCAGCGGTCAGAGGTCGCAACCTGATTCTGTCGGTCAGTCCGATCATTTCACCCTGATGAGCAATGATTATGGTGAAAGGTCCATTCATTAGAAGACTGCCGTATATCTGACGCAAGGCGCGGAGGGGTTCTTGCTCCTCCGGAGGACGACGCTCTATATCATTCCAGAAAGGGGGTGCAAATATCTTAGCCATTACCTCTATGGGCAGACCATGCTTTCTAATTAAGAGGTCGACAGCATAAGCCACCACTTCGGTGTCAGTTTGTAGAGTGCAGTGATAGCCAAATTGCTCTAAATATCGCCGGTTTATGCCATACGATGAAATCTCCCCATTATGAACCACTGTCCAGTCGAGTATGTTGAAGGGATGGGCACCACCCCACCAGCCAGGTGTATTAGTGGGGAATCTGCCATGTGCCGTCCATAAGTAGCCCTCGTAGTTCTCCAGACAGAAATATTCAGCTATCTCCTCAGGGTAACCTACTCCCTTGAATACGCCCATATTTTTGCCGCTGGAAAAAACAAAGGTGTCTTTGATCCCGGTGTTGATATCCATGATCCTATCCACCACATAGTCATCGTCTAACTGCCCCTTAGATTCTCGGCGGTTAACTTCCAGGAAGTAACGCCATACCAGAGGCGGATTCACAATGGCACTTGTCGGTTGAGTCGGTACTATTCCATCGTGAATCACCTGGAACTTCTGCTTAAGAAAGTACTCCGTATCCTCTTTCCCCGCCCGGCTAAGATACATGATATGAAGGGCATAGAGGTCAGCGTATTCCGGGTATAGTCCATACACGGCGAAGCCACCACCAAGCCCATTGCCTCGGACATGCATATTAGCAATAGCTTTTATTATGTCCTTGCCAGAGAAACACCTGCCTGTGGTGTCCATCATCCCGAATATAGAGCAAGCGTCGATTGCCTTGTCATCGCGGTATGGATTGCTAATCTTTGTAATATCTATCATCTCACTACTCCAGTATTCATCGCTTATTTACTGGCACCGGGGCATTTCCCAGACGCTCCTGCCATAGCTCTCTGGGCATATATGCCAGACCGAAGTCATTAGCCAGAAGTGCCTGCTTAAAATTAGCTACGTTAACTCTATCTTTCATTAAGCTGAAAATCATGCCTGACTTGTCGATGTCACCAACAAAAACCATCCCCATTACCAGGTCACCACTCAGGATAATCTTCTTGTAGACGCCGTCGTTGCGCTGGCTGACCACCTCCCAGTTCTTATCAGGTGGAATAGTTACTGCCCCGGCTGTAGTAATATCAAGCCCGAAATAGTTGAGCGAATTCATGGCTGTACCGCCGGGGTATTCAGTCCTGACACCTGCCATGTTATAGCCGGCAACCCTGCCCCCGATGTAGGCATTGGGCCATATAGGAGTCAGCCGGTTTGCGGCGTAAACAAAATCATAAGCTTCGGCGACATCTCCGCAAGCGTAGACGTTGGGATAATTTGTAGCCATAAGGCGGTCTACTACTACGCCGCGATTCACTTTTATCTCCGTACCAATTGCGAGTTCAGCGCGTGGCAGTACGCCGATCGCCATAACCACCAGATTGCACGGAATGTTCTCGCCACTATCTAGGATGACTCCCTCGGTTCGTGTCTCTCCGATTACCTCGGCTACAGTTTGGTTGGTGATGACCCTTACGCCGGCTTGCCTGAGAGTTTCTTCAGCGATAGAAGATGCTGTTTCGTCGAGTATGGTATTAAGTATCCTGTCTTTCATTTCAACCACAGTAACACCTATTCCTCGTTTTACCAGAGCTTCAGTCACGCTGATGCCGATAAGTCCTCCGCCAATTACGATGGCTTGGAAGCCATCTTTTATAAACTCATCTATTGCTATGGCATCTTTTATAGTCAGGAATGTGAATACACCGTCCTTATTGCCACCTTTCATCTCAGGCACTATAGGTATACCACCTGTGGAAAGCAGCAGTTTTTCCCACAGGATTTGCCCGCCTTTTTCCAATCGGGCAGTCTGATTGTTCAAGTTCAGATTCCGCACCTTATTATCAAGCACAAGTTCAATGTTGTTTCTGCTGTAGAAATCGGCAGGTCGGAACAGTATTTC
>CAZUEB010000214.1:0-2786 GCA_964619115.1 uncultured Dehalococcoidales bacterium | reverse complement strand
GCCTGGCTTGTGCAATCAATAATGATATAAGCGTAGTCGTTGTTTCGTGGGTTGTGATCTGTTAATCACGGGACTGCTTGGAAACAGCCAGTCCATCTCCATTTTGCCTGTACTAATGTCTCAAAATAGCCATCAACAGTTCCCGGCCATAGCAAGTCACCTTAAGGGCAGCCATAACGTATTTCTGTTACATTGTGAAACTTGCCAGGTGCTTCCAAACTTCGGGCTCAAATCGAGTAAAAAAAGAGGGTCGGGAATTTGAATCCCGGCCCTTTCTAGTTGCTGAGCTTGATATGTTAGAAGTCGAACATTGATGGCTGCATGACCTCCAGCTCTGCTTTAGCTGCCTCTGCCTTCTGGCGTCTTTCAGCCCGGTTCCTTTCAAGTCTGGCTCTCGTTCTCTGCTGGTATAGCCATCTCTTGAGCCGATTGAGGTCTGCCTTCTGGTCATCTCTAAGCGATTCTACCTTGATATCCTGAGGCATTTCGCTTTTACCCCATCGACTATAGACCTTGGTGGCTATGTAGAGATATATTTCTACCCAATCATGGTCTAACGGCTGAGTCAAAGCAGCTGTATACAGGTAAGCGCAAGCTTCGCCATCGGTACCGGTAGGATCTTCACCCTTGAGCTCTCTCATGTTCATCTCTAATCTTTCGAGAGTGATGGCGTTTTTAAGCCAATCAGGTATGGTATCTCCCCAACCACCGGGGAAGGCGATAATAGGGTCCGCGATAGCGCCTACCAGTTCGGATATATGATGCTCGCCGGACTTCTGTTTGATTGTAGTCCTCGCCTTGTCTGTTTCTGGTTCGTCTACAAATAGTTCAGTCATAGTTTCACCTCCATTTCTTCAGATTTTTGGGCGTAGTAACCCTAGTGGCATATCGACCTTATGCCGTTAGCTAACTGCCTTTATATGCAGGCAGTCATAATGTCGCTGGTATGAGCTGACAGGATTACCATAGAAGCCGTTCCAGAAATCGAGCAGATACTCTGTTTTACCTTTGTCGTAACGCTGTTCCCTTACCTGGTAAAGCCGCTCGGGGTGGAGTATCCTTATTTCTGCATTTCCCCTGCCTCGCAGCACGATAACTCCCGGACATCTATCGAGTTCGGGATTATAGAAGTACGATCCCCACTGCACCTGCAACCGACTCAGCCGCAAACCTTGATACCACCAGAAATCGCAGTGCTGGTTGACCAGGATGTCCTTCCGTTCAAGCCGGGCAAGGATACTCTTCAGTTTGGCCAGAGCTTCTCTATTCCTTTTGGCTAAAGAGACTTGAGCAGCCCTGGTACCCAGCCTTACCGTGGTTTTAGGCTCTACCTGGCAGTGCTTCAATTCTTCTGCTTGGAAAAGACCAATCTGGCTCATTTGCACCTCCTCTCTATTAAATTCGGGCATAGTTACCCCTACAAACTCGACCTTTTATACTGTTTTCTTTTTCGCCCACCACGCCTCAAGGCTCAGGATATCGGTGAGGATATGGACTTCACCGCAGTCAACCGTTACCGCAGGAAATCCGCTGCGGTGCTCTTTGACCGCGACAGGAACACCCAGCTCTACCAGCCCATCGATGAGCTTGTAGGTTTCTTCCTTCTCCTCGACCGATGCCAGCCTGATGTCCTTGCGTTTTATCCGGGCATGAGCCATGATTCACCCCCTTTCTTCGATATTTTTGGGCATGGTTGCCCCATCAAATCTGGGCTATGCAGCTACTCTTTCAGCTTGTCTGTCATTCCCAGCCTGTTAGCCAGGTCGTCGGCTTCAAGCTCACGCTCGACGAGGCGAAGCACAGCCAGGATGCTGGCAGCACTCCACACTTGAAAGATAGACCATAGCTCATCAGGCACATCGGGATAGCTGTCCTTGTAACTATCGACGAAGGCTATGCCGCCAGCCTTGACAGCTTTCCCCAGCCACATAGAGTCTCGGTCAATCTCTTGGCATAGCCTCGCCAGGTCGTCGTCCGGACTATCGCCCTTTATCCGAGGCACCAGCTCAGACAGCTCCCTATCAAGCATCACCTGAACAGAGCCCACGCTCGGCTTGACCCTCTGGCACAGGTACTCAAACACTTTTCATCACCTCCTTTCGTGCTTTTTCAGGCAAAAATAGAGGGTGGGTTATTCTGGGTTTCCCACCCTCTACCTTTCCCTTTGTAGGATTACTTATTCTTTTCTCTGGCTAGTCTTTTGACTTTGGCTACCGACAGATAGTCGGGACACCTGGGCGAGCACTTCTGATGCCCCTTAAGGCATTCCCGACAGAACCAGTAGCACTTCCGTGTATTGGCGCACTTGTAAACCACGTTGGCTTCGCCATTCGGCAGCTCAATTGCAGCTCTGTTCGCTCGGTCTCTTTGATAAACGCTGGTCATACTTTCCCTTTCTAGCCCTTAACAACACAGCCCTTGTTGTTGTCAAGGGATAATGTCAGTATTTAATGTTCAGCGATTCTGTCAGTTATACTCCAGCGGCGACTAGGGTCTTTTGTCCATCCCCTCCAGCGGGTGTTTGTCGTGTAGCTGCCAGGTAGTCATCCAGTACTCTCTTTAAAGTGGGGCCGGAGATACTCAACTCCTCGGCAGCCTGGCAGCGAGTTATGGCTCTCTGTTCGAGCCGTTCTAAGACCAGAGCGAATTTTTCAGCGAATCCTTCTCGCTCTTCTACTTTGTGCATACTAACTTGTTTGCCAGCCTGCCTCGCCCGTTCCATTCCCGCCCGCGTTAACTCACTATGTATCTTTTTCCTCAGTGGGTCTTCCCACCAAACCGTATCC
>CAZUEB010000213.1:0-2791 GCA_964619115.1 uncultured Dehalococcoidales bacterium | reverse complement strand
CAGGGCAGATTTGGCAGCCATCAATGACGGCGCTCGACGGGTAGCCGGCATCGTGAAGAGGCTGCTGGCTTTCTCTCGCCAGACCAAGCCGGAGCGAAAGCTGGTGGATATCAACGAGATTATAGAGAGCACGCTCATCCTGCGAGCCTATCACTTGAGAGTTAACAACATTGAAGTCCTTACCCGGCTGGCTCCTGATTGGCTGGAAACCGTGGTTGACCCGGGCCAAATACAGCAGGTGCTGCTCAACTTAATCGTCAACGCCGAAACGGAGATGAAGCTGGCTCACGGTAAGGGAAAGCTCATCATAACCACGGAAAAGAAAGACAACACCATAAAGATATATGTCAAAGACAACGGCCCTGGGATTAAACCGGAGGTCATGGATAAGATATTCGACCCCTTCTTCACCACCAGAGAGGTGGGGCAGGGCACCGGGCTGGGTTTGAGCCTGTGCTACGGCATAGTGACTGAACATCAGGGGAAGATATACGTCGAAAGCAAGTCGGGCAAAGGCGCCACTTTCATCGTGGAACTGCCCGTAGTCACCGAGGTGGCACCGCTAAAGCCGGCTGAGCCAGTTATTAAAAGGTCTAAGAAAGCGGTAAAAGCCAGGATACTGGTGGTGGATGATGAGCAAGTGGTAAGGGACGTGGTCAACCGGGTGCTAACCGGTGAAGGTCACAGGGTAGAGACCGTAGATAATGCCGCTGACGCCCTGGAGAAAATCGAAAGCCAGAAATACGACCTGATGCTGGTGGATATCAAGATGCCGGGCATGAGTGGCGTGACATTATACAAGCGTATTCAAAAGATAGACAAATCGCTAGCACAGAGAGTGGTCTTCATGACCGGCGATATTATGGGCGCCGATACCGAGGAATTCCTGTCCCAGGCTAAGGTGTCCCATATCGAGAAACCCTTTAATGCCGAGCAGTTAAGCAGACAGGTAAAGCGCGCTCTGTCCGGGGGACTGTAAAAGGTCAGGGGTTCGAACCCCCTCAGTTCCATTTAGCTTCAAAAAAACCAACCTAAAGTATCAATAGGTAGTACCGTCTATTGAGTCTCCAATTTTCCAAGTGTCGTATCCTTAATGAGTTGCCCTTCTGGTCAAGCCCCAAATATTGCATGTATAATACAATAGCAATGTTGTACGACGTATTCATATGCCATGCTAGTGAAGATAAAGATGACTTTGTACGTTCTCTTGCAAAACGTCTCAAAAAACGTCACGTAGAAGTATGGTACGATGAGTTTTCCCTTAAACCAGGCGATAGTATCCGTAGGGCGATAGACCGTGGCTTATCACAATCCAGATATGGCATCGTCGTTCTCAGTAAAAACTTCTTTAACAAAGGATGGCCACAGTGGGAGCTTGATGGACTAGCGCAACGGCAAAATAGCGAAAGTACTAATATTATCCTTCCTATTTGGTACAAGGTCTCGAGAGACGACGTTTTTTCATATTCCCCTAGCCTCGCTGATAAGAAAGCTATCCCTGCCAGTAAAGGCCCACGACACGTACTCTCTGAACTTCTGAGAGTCATTAAACCTGAAGGCTCAACGCTACTCATTGCCAGAGACCGCGTTATTGAACTTGGCTTTGAACCTCCTGTTGTAACAGATGATTGGTGGCTTGATGTAGCAGAATTTTCAGGGTCTAACTATTATTGGGAGAGGTGGGGTTTTCCATTGCCAAATTGGGGCAATACACCATATGAAAGGGGTGAGCGCTTAGCTTGGGCAGCCCTTCAGATGTTATGGCAGAATGTAGTGGACGATGCCAGAATATCTCAAATTACCCACCCTAAGGAAGTTCTTAAGTTCATTAATTCCCAGCCAGGGTTAGCAGAAGCTTGTCATAGGCATCCTGAACATTTAGCAGCGTACGTCCCTCAACTCACAATAAGAGGTCTTGGAGGTGACTTTGAAAAGGATTTTGAGGCTCTATACGAACAGTCAGTATTAAACCGAGCAGGTGGTACAGGGGGTACGGCGCTAACAACTGATGGCTCATCTCCTGCCTGTGACGAGAGATGGGTTTACGACATCCTGCTTTTGGAAACTATGCACCCAGTCGTATTACATGCAATTTTGTTCAAGGCGAATTAATGGGATTACCAGTGAAAGTGTACGAAACTATAGATTATATTGTTTGGTTTCTTTCAAGCCAGAGTTCTTGGATTCCAAAGAAAATTCACAAATATCTCTTAGAGGGTTTCAAGAATTGGCCTGTTTGGTCTTGGGTTTCTAGTGTATCCGTATATGAAAGTGAGTTCATTCCTAATCAATCAACTGGGAAACTCTTTAGTGCTATGTTCGAAGCCAAGACGTTTGACATGTTCAGATTAACAAGAGATTGCATGATTGACATTAAGACAAGATTTGAATATACCGCTAACTTGTTGGGGCTCAGTGAAACTGCCGAAACTCTTGCTCAAAGCTTTATCAATTCAGGCTTTATCGAGGGTTGGTTTAAGGAAAGAACATCTAAACCGAAATCTCAAACATCACCTCGAAAGTCCTACCTATTGTAACCCCAGCTCCAATTTTTGGGAATTCTGTCAATATCCTCTGTTACTTACGCAAAAGCTGAGCTGGGGAGGTCAGGCATTGGGGAAATAATTTCGAATCGCGATATTACCCCCAATGCCTGACCTCTTTTTGTGAGCCTCTGACAACATGTCAGATGGCTGAATCAGCTTGTGCTTGTCTGAAGCCTCAGATTATTCGATTATGGACTGGTAAATCATACTCTGTATTAAACCACGGTAATACTTTCCAAAGGTGG
>CAZUEB010000212.1:0-2806 GCA_964619115.1 uncultured Dehalococcoidales bacterium | reverse complement strand
CCGCCTGCATCACCGCCGCGCAGCAGAAAGTAGTTCCTAAATCAATACCGATTATCTTAGCCATAGTTAATCTTCCTCCATAATCACAAAGTTAAGCCATGAAATGCCTTCGTTATGCGATGTTGCGCCGTCATTCTTGTGAAGATATCTCATATTCAGCCGTCTCTTCGAAAAGGAATTGCTGAGCCGCTACTTGCGGGATCACGACACGTTTTGCAGCTTCAGTAATAAGGCTGCTATACAAAGACTTCACAGTATCCTCATCAGCCTGACTAAGAAAACGAAAAGCTGAGGCGGAAAGGTAAGAACGATCAATTTCGAAAGCTAACCACCTTCGTCCCAAAGATTCAGCCACCGCGCCTGTGGTATTTGATCCAGCAAAGATGTCCAAAACGACATCTCCCGGATCGGTCAGAAATCGAATAAAGAATTCTGGTAATTTTTCAGGGAACCTGGCTGGGTGTCCACAGGTGCCGACAATCTGGCAGCATCTGAGATACCGGGAGTTGCTTTCGGTGTTTGGGATTTGCAGCAGGTTTGGTGGAATTGCCCCGCCCTTATCCTCGGCAAATCGGTCGCTGATGTCGTGCCCAGACGGTCTCTTCTTGGGCGAATAGTATTTCTCGCTATTCTGAAGTAAAAGCTTCATTCGCTCGGAATAAGGGACCAAGACCTTTGTGACATCAGCTTTGGGAAAATCCGTCTTAGAAAACCACCAGATAGTATTGACGGCATCCTTTGCGCGGATTTTGCGTTTGTTGACCCACTCGATAGGCGATGGCAGTTTGGAAGGGTTAAACCAAAAGAACTCTTCGGCAAGGTTCCAGCCTGATTCATCGCACATCCTGATGAGAGCACGATAATTGTATAGTGACCGAACAGGTCTGCCTCTGCGATAAGCGCCTCCAAGGTCGAGCACAAAGCTGCCCGTGCTTTTGAGCACACGCTTTATTTCGACAGCAAATGACAAAAGCCAATCTGCATATTCATCTTGGTCAACGTTGCCGTATTCTTTTTGACGCTGCAAGGCAAAGGGCGGTGAAGTCAGCACAAGGTCAATGCTCTCATCAGGAAGCCCTCGAAGTAGGCCAAGGGCATCGCCAACATAGGCCGCACCAAAGTGAGTCGTGTATAATGGCTCCGGCAATGATTTCACCCGTACTCCTCCAGCTCGTAGACCCAACTCGTCATGATCTTCCAAAGAACCGTTGCGGCAAAATATACTTCAGGATCTCGTACCTTCAACTTCTCTATTTCGTCAATGTACCTTTGTTGATCTTGCGTGCCGAGTATATATGAGACCCAGTGGCGGGCGTCTTCATCAACAAGTATGTCCAGCAAGTCTTCGACCTTGAATCTCCTTGATTTGCTTAAAGCCCAAGCTATTCCTGGTCGCTTATCCGGAGTAACATAAGGAAACCTGTCTACGATTTCTGGGGTAAAACGTGAGGCCAATTTCGCCAGTGCTCTGGCAGCTTCGACGCGCATCCCCTCATCTACGGCAGAAAAGCTGTCAATCAGAACACTGAGAGCCGATCTGTTGCGTAATTCACCGAGCGCCCACGCAGCACCAGCTCGAATTTCAGGATGTTGCTGATTATCCATCAGAACATCAGATAGCAATTGACAGGATACATCGGCTGGAATCTCTGCTAGAACGATGACAGCCTCTAGTCTGTTTTGGAGGTACTCATCTGATAGGCATCGCTTGATGAATGACCAACCCCGCTCCTCACCGTGACGTGCCAAGCTTGCGGCTGCTTCGAGCCTTACATAGATGTGCTCATTACTCTCATCGAGTTTACCGACCAGCGCCTTAGAAACATCTCTTGATGGGAAGTAGGACAGGGCTTTTGCTGAGGCATATCGTTCACTCAGCGATGAGCTTGAAAGCCGAACAGTATAATAGTCCTGTGTGGCTGCCCCTGAACAGGGAAACTGCTTGATCACGGAGACGACAGTGGCGAGGACTTGATTTCCAACAACAATTTCGCCTTCGCGAACGAGAGGCTTCAACTCAAGTCCTTGCTTAAACAGGCTCAAAGTAATCAATCTGTTATCAGTTTGTCTGTAGTATTGGATGTGGTCGCTAGTTACGGATTTGACGATACCCGCAGACCTTGCGATGGCGACAGGCCAACTGATTCTCGCCTCAAACCCCTCTTCTGCTCCTTTGGGTTTCACAAAGCGAACAAGGTTGTTTCTTTGGGCGGAACGAAGTTCATAAACGGGGATATACTGGACAAGTTCATCTGCCTGCCAGTCTATTGGCCTATCGCCAACCCGTTTGCAAATCACCAGTGCCACAAAATCGCTATCGTCAAGGCCATAACCCCAACCCCTCTCTGGATCGGACAACGAATGAGACATCGAGATTTCAAAAGCGGTCTTGGCTCTGGATTCGACTCGACGACCGCAAGCTACGCAGAGAATATCAGGCACCCTAATACGCTTGATCTTGATCTTCCTCCAAATTTTGAAACTCATCGAGCCACGTTCAAGCTCAAAGGGGTTATGCCCTTGATCTCTCAGATGCTCAAAGACCCGATGGGTAGCAATCGCGCCCATTGAGATCTTCTCAAGAAAGCTTACATCAGATTTGAATGCCCGACGGTTTGCCACTATCCACCTCAAGTCGTTTGTCGAAAACTCTTTTCGCCTATGACTACAGACCAATATCGCATAACACTCTCCTCGTGTAACTCGACGATGTCCAGATTACTCAGCCACATCAATCAGGACCACCTTCTTGCCCAGCCTCTGCCACCGGTTTCCCCTTTCGCCACCCTCACCAGGGCGGGCCGCA
>CAZUEB010000211.1:0-2843 GCA_964619115.1 uncultured Dehalococcoidales bacterium | reverse complement strand
ATTGCCACCTGCTCTGCCTGCTGTATATTATGTATGAATTTATCGTGCAATTGAATATACTTATCGGACTCGGCAATAAATTTATTAAGGTATTTCTGTTTTATCTTTTCATCCGAGTCGGTGAAATAAGCCAGGAGTTGAGGAAATGTGTACTCTGCGGCGATGGTTTTATATCTGAAGGCTAGATACTCAGCTCCTGTAAGCGCTGATTGCAGTTGATCACAAAGCTCCTGCCATTGAGTTATTGTCAGTTCCTCTGTCTCCGGCATTAATGTTAGTGATTCATTGTAGGGGCTATGCGAACAAACCTCTTGAGCAAGCTTCAAGCAGCTAGCACATTGTATAGAGTAGGTCTTTGCCGTCTGTGGGTACGGCAACCGTTCAACTAGAGGAAACCAGCGTTCCATAAACTCTTCTTTCACCGAGCCTTTCTCGACTATGGGCAGGCTGCCCACCGGGCATATCCCTTCTGGCGGGCATAATATCCCGATATTGGAAAATTCATTCCAGTTGAAATCCTCGAGTTCTGAGGCGACGGCCTGTGCTTGCTCTATGTAATACTTCATCTTGTCGCAGGGGTTAAGGAATTGTGGTTCCTGCTGCCCCTTTTGATGATTGCAGGCTATTACTGACATGAGGACAAATGTTAGGGCTATTATGGAAAACCACTTAAGTTTCATCTTCATAATCCATCTTTTTAAGGCTGAGGGCTAAACCATTTTCTGCTCTGGTTCGTTGTATATTTAGAAATCAGAGAGAGGTGTTACAAATGACCATGAACAAAGAACTTATCGCCATACTCGGCAGTTTCCTGTTTGTGTGTCTGATTTTCTTTTTCTGTGCCTGGTATCTATTTTAGAGCGATAGTATCGTTGACTGCAGGTGTAACTATTTTTTATGGGGGGTAAGATGGATAATATTGTATGTGAAAGTCCATTGATTTGGCAACCAAAGGAAATAATTGACCTGGGTGATGGCTGCAAAATAGGTATAACGAGCAATGATGGTTATTATCTGGTTTTGCTGCCAAGTTATAAAGGGGCATGGAAACCTAGCAATTGGATTCCTGCTAAAGTGGCAAAACGGTTAGGCGAATTGGCTACTATCCAAATTTCGGTAGGTAACTCATTTAGCTAAGATATCACTTCAATTGTGAGCGTGGCTCTTTTAAGATATTGGCTGTTAATCTTGAGTGCAGAGATTAGCTTTTAATTCAGGGAGTTTGCTCTTGACTCTCGTTTGTCCACTGTTGCATTAGTTTCTTTATTTGCTTGGCGAGGTTGGGGCTGGAGCGAAGCCTGTTTATGAATATAGGGCAACCTTCGAGTAAAGAGTTTTCAGCAGCGGCAGCCAAGCCGGATAATAATTGTTGCATGCCGTATTGCTCTGCTCCAGGGGTAGCGGCTCCGGGTATAGAAGACTCCAACTGTTTTCTCAGGTCATCTTCTGTCAGCCTCATGGGCAAAACGCAACTCTTATACCAGGGGCAAGCTTTACATTGAAGCAATGACTGGGCTTCATCCAGGATGTCGCTCACTTTTAACCTCAGTTCTTCTTAAATCGTTCGGTATATGTTTTATTTCCATACTAATTCATTGGTATTATCATAGAAATACCAGTGATAGTCATATTCTGAGTTTATCGGGCAGACCTTGCTTATATCCCACATTCCCTTACCTATATACTCGGCAGTAAAGGTCGAATTAGCCTCCTCATACAGAGGAGTAGGGGGACCTCAGTGGCCGCAGTCCTCGCCTACTTGCAGCCGGCACTGATAATCATCGAAGCTCCTGGCTATAGTTATCACCTCGTCGGCTGTGTGACGAGGTGTGTCATTTGTTAGAGCGCAACCTCCGAACGAAAGTAAAATAGCAGTGATGGCTAGTAGATATATAGATTTCATAGTGACCTCCCCTGTGCTTTGGGGCTATATAGCCTGACTTGCTTGATTATACAACTTGTGGCAGTAAAAATGTAGTTTCGTCTTTTTAGTCTTGGGCTTGGAATTGCGCTGGGTGGGCGGCGGACAAAGGCTAAAGGCATATTAAGCTATTGTCTGATAGACTAAAACGAAGGGGCAGCTGTGATTACGTATCGGAAAGTTCCGTCTCGAAGGTTTTCCAGTCTGACACCGCCTCGTTCCCGGCTGCGTCCTTTGACCTAACCCTGTAGTAGTACGTAATGTTGCCTGCGGGGGTGCTTGGGGTAAGTCCAGTCAGAATTACTTCGTGGGTAACGACTCCCGCGGAAGTGCCCGTACTCGGGTCATTTGCAGGTTGGGCGGGTTCGAGCAAGGCGCTTTCCTTATTCTGACCGTACTCAACTTGGCTGCTGGCTGGCTCGTTGGTTGCCCAATTAATGCGGGCGTTGTTTGGACCTGCAACCGCCTCAACGTTTGAGATTGTTGGCTTGGTGATATCTATACCGGAACCGGTGCCACCGGTAGCAGTTCCGAGGAGGCCTTTTATAGTATCACCGATTGGTGTGTACATAAAAGTGAGCGTTCCAAGGCCGATAAGGAGGACGAGTAACAATAGTATTAGAAGCGGCCTTCTCGATGATGTTGGCTGGCTAGCTGGTGGTGCCCATGCTTGTTGTTGCCCCCAACCCGGCTGCTGCGGCATACCACCCGGCTGTTGTTGCCCCCAACCGGGCTGTTGGGGTGGCATCCCGCCTGGCTGTTGCCCCCAACCGGGCTGTTGGGGTGGCATCCCACCTGGCTGTTGCCCCCAACCGGGCTGTTGGGGCATGCCTCCGCCCAGCGTAGCCCCGCAGTTCGGACAAAACTTGGTTCCAGGGCTAACTGTGATTCTACACTGAGGGCAAGAGAGGCTCATCTGAGC
>CAZUEB010000210.1:0-2852 GCA_964619115.1 uncultured Dehalococcoidales bacterium | reverse complement strand
TTTCTGCCCTTTTTCTCACCTCCACAAGCACATCCTCGGACTCAGGGTCATCAGTTGCTGTCCCTCCAGCCAGAACCAATTGACAATCTATGCTTTTTCTCACCATTTCAAAAGCTTCTATCACTCCCAGCGGGTCCTTCAAACGGTCAAAGCGAGATATCTGGGTAATCATTGGCTTGTCTGAAACCAAACCATATTTTGCTAGCACAGCATCAATTGTCTCCGAGTCAAGCTCCCTATTCTTATCACTTAATGGGTCTATGGATGGCGTAATCAAAAACTGACGTATGGGCAATTGTTGAGCAAAGTTAGGTACTGAGAAAACAGCGGCATCATATTCCACAATGAAACGCCGCAAAAAGCTCCATACCTTCTTATCAGGACTGGAGACATCGATATGGCATCGCCATAACCATTTCCTGCCTATCTCCTTTTTCTTGGCTATCAAACCTACCGGCTGAGGGTCATGAATAAAAATAATGTCCCCGTAAAAACTCATCTCCTTCAGGTTTCGCTCAGTTATTTCCGAGAACAAAGCAAAATCTTGAGCCGAAATTTTCTCACGCTTACCATGAAGGGCATTATGGAATTTCTTAGTCACTTCAAAAAATTCATCGCTACCAGTTATCACATTCCATCTAATATCAACGCCTAACTGATTAAGCAAAGGCACCATATGCTCCAGTATCTCCGCCACCCCACCACCAATAAACGTAGAGTTTACAGTCTGGATAACTTTGCCTGAGAATTTCTCGGTCAGCCTCCTCAAGTCTTCAAGACAACTCCTGCCAACTATCGGCTCATAGTCTTGCAATCGGCTTCTAGATTGTAAATGAATTTCGTTCTGCAACTAGGCCACCTTCTACTTAATACGCTTCTCAATCACTTGAATTATAGTCGACCTCAACCCCTCCAACGTATAATTATACGGGTCTAAATAAGCAAGTTTATCAGCCAAATCTTTATCATCAAGACATTCCTCAATCCAGATAGCAAAGTCATTAACACCCCTCTTCAACCTTAACTTTGCCTCAAAAATATGATAACTAAGAGAATCTATACTCACTTGCCTGAGCACTTCAACAAACTCCCGTAGGTCATGAGCAACATAGGGTGTAGGCATTATGAAGCTCACTGATTTAATAAAATGAAACTCCCTACCCTCACGTGCAGTTCTTCCGTCGGGCTTCTTCGATACATAGTCCCTGATAACACCTTCAATTCTCGCCCTTAAGGCACCAATGGTCGGGAAAGCAAATGTATCGATGCTGGCTAACTTCTCTCCTAATATTTCGTCGCTAAGTTCGTCACTAACCCAGAGGGCGAAATCATTGGCTGGTTCAGGAGTTAGATAATGGTACTCTTCAAGAAAATGATGAGTATGATAATAAATCACAGAGTCAGGAACCTCTTTTAGCAGATTAACCATCTCCGCCAAATTGCTGGCTTTTAATCCAGTCAACTCCTTCAAGTATAGACGCGTGTAAAAACGAAAAGGTCTGCTAGCTTTCTTGAGCGGGTGCCCGTAATTAATAACAGTGCTTTGAACCAATCTACTATTGGGAATCAGGATGAGGTTGCCATCCAGCGTTCTAATCTGGGTATTTCTCCAGGTTACATCGGTGACATAACCACTATCCCCGGATTCTAATTTTATAAAGTCACCGACCCTGATTTGCTCACCTTGTGCCAGTTGGAAACCTGAGAAAAGATTGGCCAGCACGTCTCTAAAAGCTAAAGCCGCTATAAGGATAACAGCCGCCAGAAGCAAAATTATTGGGGTAGTCGGTGCTCCCCAGATATCAAGCAATATCAATGCGCCAACCACAGCAATAGCAATTCTGACAATGTTTAATATCAAAGGCTCTGATGGTTGTAAGCGCTTCACTTCACCAACATAAAGTTTGAGTATCCTTGTGCTTAAGGTGGCAGCCACCCAGCACAACGAAAAGACAAAAAGGCTGGCCAATATCCTGTCAGCTAATATCTTCGAGGAAGAGTCTAACCTTGAGACCTGAATAGCTATAAGAACGCCTAAAATCAGGAACCAGTAAATAAAGGGTGTACGTGTCGTCTGAATGATTAACTGGCTTCCCCTCCATTTACCTGCCGCTGCCCAACGGTTGAAGGCTCTATAAGCAATCCTCCTGACCCACAATCCAACCACATAAGTAGCCAGAAAAATAACCAGGGGAACGGCAATGTAAAGCCAGTTTTTAGTTAGCCAAAGCCAGCTGTTGGTTAGCCAATCAACCATTGAGCATCTCCATACATTATAACATCTTTAAGAATTCCGCCACTTCTTGAGGCGACTTCAAGAAATATCGCGCTACCGACTGAGAGCTATCCCCACCGACGAGAACTGAAATTCCATAATTTTTTTCAATAACTTTAAAACCATCTTCATCAGTTAAGTCATCCCCCAGATATATCGGCAACGCCCCACCCCTTCCCCCGGACTCTCTGAATTTGGCTATCAGCCAAGCTATCGCCTTGCCCTTGTCCCAATCTACAGGTGGCCTTATTTCGTAAACTTTCTTGCCTCTAGTAACCCGTATCCTGCCGGTCACATGTAGCGGGTCGATAATCCTCTCGAAAGCGCCTCTCACTTTTTCCTCTTCGTCTCTGTCAACCATACGATAGTGAACACTCAGAGTCAAACCTTTGTCCTCGACAAACACACCCTTAATACCCCTCAACGTAGCCAACAGCGCCTGATTTAACATCTTAAGGAAAGGCCTCATTTCCTCGGCAATAGGCTCTAAGAAGCTTGAACCAAAACCTTCTATCTCCAACCCGTGGTTTCCGGCATAAATAATGCCCTCTAAATCCACTTTACTTTTTAGATCAGC
>CAZUEB010000209.1:0-2870 GCA_964619115.1 uncultured Dehalococcoidales bacterium | reverse complement strand
GGGTAAGACTAAGGCATTGGAAATGCTGCTGCTATCAACGAGAGTCGGGGCTGCCGAGGCTTTAAGTATCGGCCTGGTAACTAAGGTATCCAAGCCAGAGGAGCTTATGAAAGATGCTAAGGAGCTTGCTAAGACATTGGCCAAGAAGGCTCCAGTTGCCGTAGAGGTAATTCTGGATGCAGTGACTCGTGGGCTGGAGACAACTACTGATGAAGGAATCAAGATTGAACTGGCTGGCTCACAGCGGGTGTCGAAGACAAAGGATGCCATGGAAGGGATTTTAGCCTTTATTGAGAAGCGCGAGCCAAATTACATAGGTGAATAGCCGTTCCAATGCGGTAAATAATAAATAACAAAGAAAGGGGATTTTTGAAATGAAAGTAGAAGATGTCAAAAAGATTGCAGTCATGGGTGCGGGTGACATGGGACATGGAATTGCCGAAGTAGCCCTGCTAGCTGGCTACAAGGTTGCCATGCGGGACATCGAGCAGAGATTTGTCGACAGAGGCCTTGCCAGAATCAAGGAGAGCCTGAACAAGCTTACTGAGAAAGGGAAAATCACAGCTGATGCCGAGAAAGCCATGCTGGGGAACATCCAGACCTTTGTCGATATCCGTGAGTCGGTAAAAGACGCCGATTTTGTTGTCGAAGCGGTCCCTGAAATTTTGAAACTGAAAGAAGAGGTTTTTAAGGCGCTAGATGAGGCGGCGCCCAAACATGCCATCCTGGCTTCGAATACTTCCAACATGAGTATTTCAGACATCGCCGAGCATACCAAGAGGCCGAAGATGGTTGTCGGCATGCATTTCTTTAATCCAGCCGTACTGATGAAGCTGGTTGAAATCATCAAGGGAAACAAGACCAGCGAAGAGACCATGGAAGTGGCCTATAACCTGGCGCTGAAGATGAACAAGGTGCCCGTCAGAGTTGAGAAGGATTCCCCTGGCTTCATCTACAACAGAGTAAATGCGCCGACCGGAATCTTTCTTAATGCCATAATAGATAAGAATATGGCTAAACCCGAAGAAGTCGATGCTAAAATGAGAAAAATAGGTATGCCTATGGGGCCATACGAGTTAATGGACTACGTCGGTCTGGATGTTTACTATCACGGCGCTAACTATTTTGCGCAGACGCTGTCACCGGACTACAAACCGCCTAAGTGGCTTAAGGATTTAATCGATGCCAATACTCTGGGAAAGAAATCAGGGAAAGGTATTTTCGATTGGTCCAAGGGTAGGCCGGAGATAGACCTATCCAGGGCTAAAGAAGATTTCGACCCGACAGATATGATTGCCATACAGGTGAATGAAGCTACCAAGTTGCTTGAAGAAGGTGTGGCTAATAGCGCCGATGACATCGATAAGGCAATGGCTAACGGAGGCGGTTCTGCGTTTGGCCCGTTCCAGCTCGCTAAGGGGATTGGCTACGACAAAATAGCTAGCAGGTTAGAGGAACTGGCTAAGAAATTCAACACAAAGGTGTTTGAGCCGACCAAGACATTGAAGAGCGGCAAGGTTTAGGGCCAGCATTAGAGGAATAAGTTACATCGGGCTGTAAAAAATCGGGGTCTGCATTATTGCTAATGCAGACCCCGATTGGTTATTGTGAAGGTTCCAGCTGCTATTCGGATTGATTATTACAGATACCAGACAAGAGCTGTGATTGTCACGCTCAGCAGGCCGATACAGGAAAGAACCATGCCGCTGAACAGACTCAGGAGATGTTTATCATGAGTAAGGACGGCTGTGAACTTATTAACTTTTTTCATTTCATTTACCTCCTTGTTGCCTCTTTCATTAGTTAGAACGTTTAAATTAGTGAATTAGTTTAGTCTAGATATATTATCCGCTTTATATAGCTCGAGGTGAATCGGGCGGACGTATGATTTTCAATCGTAGAAATGACTTACGACCAATGGCTCTGGTTACCAGCCACTTTTCCTAGTCCTTTTGTCGGAGAGGTACTATAATAGAGCGCAGGCAGGTCCGCAGGTGTCGGCAATAGTTATAGAAATAATAGCCGGAGTGTATCTTCTCAGTGGCTTTTTGGGTGCTGGGGTTTGGGGTGCCAACGTATACCTGCTGGTGGATGATGGCGACCTGACGCTTGTGGATACCGGATTTTTTGGCAGGGCTGACCGGATACTGGAACAGATAAAAGAGCTTGGCTATTCACCTGCTGATGTGAAGAGAATTATCATTACACACCACCATGCCGACCATACTGGCAGTCTGGCTGAGCTTAAGAGGATTACTCAGGCAGAAGTTATCGCTCATCCCGCTGATGCTCCGTACATTGATGGCAGTTTACCGCAGCCCGGGCCGGCAGGACCGCAATGGTGGAGTAAACTTCTGGCTCCTTTGAGCTGGCTGTGGTCTACTGAACCAGTTAAGGTGGACACGCTGGTAAACGATGGGGATAAGCTGCCGATAATGGGTGGCATTAAGATATTGCACACCCCGGGGCACACGCCAGGGAGTATATGCTTATATCTGGAGAGCAAGAAGCTGCTAATCGCCGGAGATTTGCTCGCCAACCGCTTTGGTTTAAGGCTGCCCTCCAGGGGATTCACCGTCGATACAGTTAAGGAAGCACAATCGATTAAGAGAGTAGCCGGACTGGATTTCGATATTATCTGCTTCGGTCATGGTTCTCCCATTATGCACGATGCCCATGAGGCTGTAGCCGATTTTGCCGATAGTCTTACTCCGTCTTCTGGCTCTGCTAAATAATTCATGGATTTGATGCACTGCTGAATGAATTATGGGGTATTCTATTTTGCTTTTGGTTATCGTATAATCAGTAGCACACACCAGCGATAGAACGCTCAGGAGGTTTGTGGTGAACTGGTTTGAAAGGCATCTTAA
>CAZUEB010000208.1:0-2871 GCA_964619115.1 uncultured Dehalococcoidales bacterium | reverse complement strand
AGCTTTCAGGCTTCTCAAGATGTCTGCAGGCTCGGAACGATATTTGTTCTCTCTTCCATATATCACCGGGCAGTCTGTCTCAAGAAACAGTTTCTCCGGCGGTGTTTCCCTGATAGCCTGTCTGTGCTCCTCGTGGTATTCCGCGGCTGGGGTAGCTGAGATGAAGTAGCCGGCTTCGATTATATCTCTGAGCACGCTGGAGAACCCGGTGAACCAGTGGAAAACAGCCTTTTCAATGCCGGCATCTCTCACTATCTCAAAGGTGTCTTTCCAGGCGTAGCGACTATGGAGGATGACCGGTTTTGTGTATTGTCTGGATAAAGTTAGGAGGCGTTTCAGAGTCTCCTTTTGTAAGTCTTCCGATGCTACCTTGGTGACCCTTTTGTCATAGTCCAGCCCTATTTCTCCTATCGCTACGATGTCGGTGATTTTCTCTTCGATGAATTTCAGGGTGGTGTTGATTTGGCTGGAGTCTGAGTTGCCTAGTTCCCAGGGGTGTAGACCCAGAGCAGGGTAGACGAAGGTGGGGTTATTAATGCAGATTTCTATTACCTTCTGATTCGATTGGTGATTCGAGCCAACGGCAATGACAGCTATAATGCCAGCCTCTCTGGCTTTTTTGAGCGCAGATTCAAGGTTTTCCAGTTCATCAAGATGAGCGTGTGTGTCAATGACCTTGAGCAATCCTTCTCCTTTTAGTTTTAGTAGGAGAGCTGTGCCATTTCTTCTGTCTTCGCTTCGATGTAGGCGATGACCAGGCTCGGCTGCATGGTGCCTTTTTCTGTTATTATGCCTGTTACCAGCTTGAGCGGAGTTTTGTCAAAGCCCGGCTCTATCTCCGGTGACTTTGCCATGTAGCCCAGGATGTCGAACTTGGCACTCTCGCACACAACATAGAGTGGTATTTTTTTGTTTTTGGCTGCTTGCGCCAGTGTTGATGTCGGTTTTCCATTAATGAGATAGCCGTCGGCTGTTATACTGTCAGCCCCGACTAAAGCTGTGTCTGCTTTGGATATGCGGAGTTGTATATTTTCGTCACTTACTATTTCTGTGGGAATCCGGTGCTTCATGAGTTGCTCGGCGGTTATTTTCCCGTAAGCTGTATCTTTGAATCTGGACTCAGCGACGATGACACGGAATTTTGTCTCTCTTCGACTGGCCAGTTCCATGACCTTACACACGGTAGAACTGTAGCTGCAGGTTATCACTGTGTCCAGGTCACCGATGGTTCCGCACCCGTACTCAACTGACTTAGATATGGCTCTTGTCGCTGATTTCAAGAGCTCTTTTCCCTTGATTCGGGCGAAGCTTTTCATGGAGTCTAAGTCCTTTTCATCCTGGGACCTGGCGATAATCTGATGCAGAAACTGGTTGGCATGGTTGGCTATAGGAGTTAGTGTAGGTCTGGCTCGTGTCAGTTCTTCGGCTATAGTTTTTATCTCCTGGACAAAGTCGGCAACGGTTTTAGCCTGGCTGCCGCTCACGGCTAAGTTTAAAGTGCTGATGGCTTGCAGCGCTAGCCAGCTAGCGCCATGAACTCTGTCCTCCTTGAGTTTGCTGATTTTTTTAGTTACTTTGGTATTCACACTTATGCCTTTTGTTACCTGTTGGTTTTATATTCCACCGTTATTCTATTTCTTTCCCATGTTGCTAAACGCTTGCAGTTATTATTCCGTTATAGCTAATGTAGTAAGTATATCATTAAACTGAAGTTAAGGTTTATATTTCTTGACGGTCTCGAGTTTAAATGGCGGAATTTTACTATAGGGGGAGTTGAATGGATGGGGGGTCTCTGAGGGCAAAATTCTCAGGTTCTCTGGTTGGCACTGCGGTGGGGGATGCTGTCGGTGCCGGTTTTGAGGGAAGGCGTGCGGCTGACTCCGAGATGATTGAGGCTGCGGCTGCTGTACGGGAACTTCTGGCTTATACCGATGATACCCACATGATGATAGGTGTGGCTGAATCATTGGTGCACAGGGATGGATTCGATGGTGAGCACATGGCGTACGTCTTTATACGGAATTATGAATGCGAACCCTGGCGTGGCTACGGGCAGGGACCACCGTGCGTATTCCGGATGATAAGGGCTGGCGAAGCCTGGGATAAGGCGGCTGACAAATTGTATCATGGCGGCTCTTATGGCAATGGCTCGGCGATGAGGATTGCGCCTGTAGGGATTTTCTATCATGATGATTTGGCAATGCTAAAAGAGGTGGCTTACAGGTCGAGCCATATCACACATAGCCATGAGCTGGGTAAGGAAGGGGCAGCTTTGCAGGCATATGCGGTTGCTTTGGCTGTGAGCCTGGAGCCAGCGAAAGACTTTGACTCGCGGAAATTCCTGGCTGAGCTATACGAGTTTGTTCAATTAGAAGCATACAAGCGGAAGTTGGCCAGGGCCGGGGCGCTATTGGGTGGAGCGGATAAGGATACGGTAGCTGCTGATATCGGTAACGGCATCGAAACTTTTAACTCGGTGCCCACGGCAATATATTCTTTTTTGTCTCACCATCGCTCTTTCGAGGAGGCAATACTGTTTGCTGTTAGCCTTGGTGGTGATACGGATACCATAGCGGCGATGACCGGGGCTATAGCCGGTGCTTATTTGGGTTTAGATTCTATTCCGGATAAGTGGCGGTCAAAACTGGAGAATCGGGCGTACATAGAAGAGCTGGCAGATGTTCTATACGATGTCTGGACTCGAAAGAAGCGTGTCAAGTAGCTCTAGACATGCAGCTCGATTATGTCGTTGTCTTGAAGTATGTGTTCCTGACCAACTCTCTGCCCATCGAATTTTCCCGAGCCCCAGACCAGAGCGTATTTCATTTTGCTCTTAAAATCTTTGTGAATTTCTTCAGCAGCCTCTTTTAC
>CAZUEB010000207.1:0-2936 GCA_964619115.1 uncultured Dehalococcoidales bacterium | reverse complement strand
CCAGGTCGAAGCACGCACATATGCACAGGTGCAGCGTATCAAGCCAGATGGCACCAATGGAGCCACATTCAGCCTTGCCGGGCTACCTTCAGAATCGGACTTTTTCCAGCCAACGCTACTATCGGGACGCTGGCTACAGGAAAAAGACCGCAACGCCATAGTCCTCAGTAATGAACTTATCGAAGACGAGCCTGATATCCAGTTGGGCGATGAAATCCAGTTAAAGTTCGGCAATGATAAATACAAGTGCCAGGTTGTGGGCATCGTTTTTACTCCCAATGACACGACAGCCTATGCGCCCTTCAATTATGTGTCTCAAATCAGACGCAGTTACGGGCAAGCTTCTTCACTATTCATCAAAACACAGGACAAACTATTAAGCACTCAACCAGCCATGGTAAAGATGCTTGAGGAGCGTCTTAAAACCGCAGGCATAGGCGTCAGTAAGGCAATCACAATAGCTGACATCATTAAATCTAGTGCTAGCCGCATGGATTTCCTTGTCAGATTCCTGCTGTTGATGTCATTTATGGCAGCAGCAATCGGTGGGTTGGGGTTAGCTGGAACAATGAGCCTGAATGTGCTGGAACGGACTCGAGAGATTGGAGTGATGCGTTCCATCGGTGCCTCCAGCCCTATGGTGGGGGGAATCGTTGTTGTCGAGGGGATGCTAATCGGCTTCATCAGCTGGCTGCTGGCTATACCCATCAGCATACCATTCAGCTATTTATTCAACGCAATACTGGGATACGCCTTCTATCACCGCCCTCTGGATTTCACCTTCTCATTAACCGGCATATTCATCTGGCTGATAATCGTTATGTTCATCTCTATCATAGCCAGCCTTCTACCCGCTCGCCAGGCAATGAAAATGAGCATCCAGGAAACGCTGGCATACGAGTAACCTACAACGCAGAAATATCACCGGTGGCTAGATAAAATCTATAACCAGGACATTACCTGCCCTGGACCAAGGCAAGAAACTCGGCGCGTGTAGCCGCCCGGGTGCGGAAAAGCCCCCTGGTTGCCGAGGTAATAACATTGCTCCCTGGCTTCTTGATGCCCCGCATTGTCATACATAAATGCTCCGCTTGAACGACTACGGAAACACCATCAGGTTGCAGAGCTTCAACAATGGCATCAGCGATTTGCGATGTCATCCTCTCCTGCAACTGAAGCCGTTTGGCAAATATCTCCACCACCCGCGCCAATTTACTCACCCCGACAACCCGTCCCTCTTTGTTGGGAATATAACCGATGTGAGCTACTCCATAAAATGGCAGGAGGTGATGCTCACACATCGAGTAAAAGGGGATATCCCGTAGTATCACCATCTCACGATGCCCTACCTCAAAACCAACAGTCAACTCTGTCTTAGCATCCATGTCCAAGCCGGCGAAAAGCTCACTATACATATCGGCGATGCGTTTCGGTGTGCCTTGCAGCCCTTCCCTCTCAGGGTCATCGCCAATAGCTTCGATTATAGCCGATACCGCTGTCTCAATCCTAGTTATGTCAACCACTACCGTCTCCTCCTTACGGTTACTGTCCGCTAGCGCTTTCCATAGGTCTCCCGCTCCAATAATCGCACAGATTCTCCATTCGTAGTCAGGTAAAGCTCTGCTCCGAGATAGAGCGCTGGATTTAGCCTGCTTAAGTCAAGTGTCCCCTTGGGAGTAAAAACAGCATCAGTAAAATGTACAGCTACGATTTCACCCACCACCCAGACATGGTCACCATAAGTTCTGTTGTCTACAAGCTTGCACTCATACGCAGCATAGGCATCTCTCAATATCGGCACATCTGTTTTTAAAGGTTTCTCTTCAGCAATGCTGAATTTATCGAACTTATCCATCTCTTTGCCGCCGCTACCGCCAACCGAAGCCACAAGCTCAGCAGTTTCAAAGGGCACGAAGTTAATTCCGAACTCTTTGCTTTCTAAAATAAGCTGACAGGTAAACCTCTTAGGCGCTACAGCCACCCCATAGAGTGGCGGCTTGAAAGAGATGGCACTATGCCATGCTGCTGCCATAGCATTTTTCTTTCCCCCGGCATTGACTGTAAGAATAGCCGCCACCTTCGGGTAATGCTGATAGAATTCACCAACGTCTTCTGTGCTTATTCTCGGCATGGGATGTTCTCTTTTATTCAGTTCTTGGCGGGTGAAGGAATCAACGCCAACCTAAAGTTTGCTCCACTACACTTATGTCAGCAGGTAATTCCGGGAAAGGTCCGACAAACTTCGCCGGAATGTCAGGGTCTTTCAGCCCAGTGCCTGTAATTAGACAAACAACTCTCCTACCAGAGAGCTTCAGTCCTTGTTTGACCATCTTAATGAGTCCAGCCACAGAGGCAGCCGAAGCCGGTTCGCCGAAAACACCTTCCTTACTTGCTAGAATCTTATAGGCAGCCAGAATCTCATCATCACTGACGTAATCAATGACGCCACCAGATTGCTCCCGGGCAGAAACCGCCCCTTGCCAGCTAGCCGGATTTCCAATACGAATCGCCGTTGCCACAGTCTTCGGCTTGTTGATAATTTTTCCCTTTACTATAGGCGCAGCCCCTTCAGCCTGAAATCCCATTATCTTCGGAGTCTGACTTGCCCTGCCAGCTTGTTTGTACTCAACGAAACCTTTCCAATAAGCAGTAATATTGCCGGCGTTGCCCACGGGAATGAAGAAATAATCAGGAGCCTCACCTAAATCGTCTATAACCTCAAAAGCTGCCGTCTTTTGACCCTCAATACGGTATGGATTTAGTGAATTAACCAGCGTAACTGGGTGCTTTTGAACCAAATCGCGGACTATCTGGAGAGCCTGGTCAAAATTGCCTTGTATAGCGATAATTTTGGCTCCGTAAACAATAGCCTGAGCTAACTTCCCTAAAGCAATCTTACCCTTTGGTACAATAACTATAACCTCAAGACCTGTCTC
>CAZUEB010000206.1:0-2936 GCA_964619115.1 uncultured Dehalococcoidales bacterium | reverse complement strand
CCGAGTGCGGTGAATGCGAGGAAAGATGCCCCTATCATCTTCCCATTCGAGATATGCTGGCTGAGTACGTCGACCAGTATCAGAAAGATAAGGTTAAAAATCAGAAGATGGAGCCATCAGCGTAAAGGAGGCTTGCCATGAAATCATCTGAAGGTAAACCGGGCAGGGTGTTTGTAATCCGGCTTGAAGACGGAGATATTATCCCTGCCTGCATAGAGAGCTTTGCCGAAGAGAAGAAGATTTCGGCAGGTCAGGTCGTCCTGATTGGCGGCATCGGCGACGGTCAGGTGGTGGTGGGACCGAGACGCTCGGACGAGATGCCGCCCGAACCGATGCTGCTCCCCGTGGACGGTGTGCACGAGGTGGTCGGCGTGGGTATAATCGCTCCGGATAAAAAGGGCAAGCCAACGCTGCATATACATGCCTCGCTGGGCAGGTCGGGGCAGACACTCACCGGCTGCCTGCGTCCCGGCGTAAAAACCTGGCTGGTAGGTGAGGTGATTATCTTCGAGATAACGGGCACGGACGCAGTCCGCCTTCCGGACGAGAAGGCAACCTTCGAGCTTTTGCAGGTGGACCGGACTTAGGACGATGCCCTACGACAGCATCCGGGCAACAGCGCGCTCCACGTGAATCCTGGTGGTATCTAAAACCGGTATGCCGCTGTACGTTTTTTCTGGCAAAATCAGCGGCAGCTCCGTGCCCCCCAGAATCAAGCCTTCAATGCCTTCCTGCGCTTTCAGCCGCTCGACTATCGCCAGCAATCGCCCGCGCGTTTCAGGTAGTATAATCCCGTTGACCAGTTCATTCATGTACCTGTCATGAATGTAGACCTGCTCCTCCGCCCCGGGCGTTATCAGGGTAATTCCCTCCCTGGAAAATACGTCCGGATAGTATTGCCCTTGCATGGAAAAGCGGGTGCCAAGCAAGCCAGGTCGTTTCAGCCCTAGCTTTTTAGTCGCCTCGCAGGCAGCCTCCACAATGCTCAGCAGCGGAATCGGCGACCGGCTGAGAAGCTCATCGAATACAATGTGCGGCGAATTGGATGCCAGCAACCCCAAATCGGCTCCTGCCTTAGCCAGCTTCTGCACTTCCACCAGCAGATAGTCCGTCAGCTTTGCCAGTTCGTTCGCCTCAATCAAGTCCAGCATCTTTTTCATGTCGATGCTGTTGATTATGATTTGGGGATAGCTTCCGTCCTGCTTTCGCTGGCGGTATGCGGCAATAACCTGGCGGTAGTACTCGATGGTTGATTCCGGCCCGATACCGCCGATGATTCCTAGAGCCTTCATCTTAATTATTCAGCCTGGAGGAAGTCGTCGAACTGCACCGAGATTCTATGCTCTGAGGACACCCAGTTTGGCATGTTTATCACCTGTGTCTTGCCACCGCCGCCCCGCGGTGTGAGCACCAGGGATATGGTACCGTCCGGCGGGTCAGCCGCGGGGATGTTCAGGTCAGCCCCGCTTAGGAAAACCGGAATCGCCGAGTAGAAATAAGGTATCGGTTTGGTGAGGTCGGTTTTTCCGTCAGCGCCATTATCATTAACAAATATGGCGATTACCAGATGGTTCAGCGGGCATATGGCATCGGTAACCACGTTGGTGCCGTTGATTTCGAGAACATCGCTGTCGGCGCCCTGGTCGCCCCATAGCTCCTTATTCCTGGAAATCAGCAGGTTACTGTGGCTGTCACTTCTATCGGCGTGGCTGCTGAGCCCCTTGCCCGGTATCTCCGTGTTCAGGCGAATCAGGTAATCGCTTCTCATAAAAGGCTGAAAGTAGTAGTGAGTAATAAAAGCTTCGCGTACCAGGGCAAATTCATAGCTTGCGCCGCGTTTTGCCTCGAATGGTCCCCAGGCTCCTGTTCCAGCCATAGTATAGGTTGCCTGTGGCTGGCTGCCGGTCCTGGCGCCGGTTTTGCCATCGATTTCCCATATCTCTAGAGTGGTATCCGGCTCTTCAACCCCTGCGTTTTGGGGGAAAATGACCGCTCTTCCGGCAAGCTCGATTTTACCGGAAGGCTCGGCTACAATCTTATCTGTTGCCGGTTCCTGCCCGGTAAGGAATTTGTACATTTCCACAAATGCCTCAGGGCAGGTGGCGCACTCCACGTGAGTCACGTCAGGGAAAGTGACATTCGTTCCCCCTCCCACTTCGCCGCCAGCGGGGAATGTGGGTGGTCTCAGCCCCGCCCATAGAGCCAGCGTGGGCACTCCACCGGGAAGGTCGGCGCTGGGAAAGCCATCGATACTAATGTAGTGGGCGACCCTGGCGGCGCGCTCCGGTGAGCTTCTCAGGTATGACTGCATCACCTTTGTGCCCAGGGAATGTCCGACCATGTCAACCTTATCGGCGCCGGTGTCATCGGTAACGGCGGCGATATGCTGGTCGATGCCGGCAAGAACACTCTCCGGTGGAAAATCGGGGGAGAGACCGGGGGAGGAATCGTATTCATAGGCTGTTATATAGCTGGCGGGGTAGCCGTTGCTGGCGAAGCGCATAGCCTGCGACTCGAATTGGGCTGATGAACCGGCAAAGCCATGAACGAAAATGATGGGGTTAATATCAGGGGGCGCCGGCACTTTGACTTCGCCGGGTGTACATGCGGGGAATAACATCCCGACCAGTATGATGACCGCCAGTATACCGAATAATTTACTCTTCATGATTTTAACCTCCGGGAGTTAACGTTTTGGCGATAATGGCTTGTCATATTCTATACGGTTTAACCGGGAATTGCCACCCGTCCTGAGCGTAGTATAAGGAATGGGAGAGGAATAGGGTGAGATTCTTCGCTACGCTCAGAATGACAATGGGGCTCATCCTTCGACAGGCTCAGGATGAGCGGTGACGGAGGGTCTGACTCAGGATGAGCGGGAGGCGAAGTACAGACTTCCGGCTCTGTTTATTTTCCCCCTCACTCTAACTCTCTCC
>CAZUEB010000205.1:0-3063 GCA_964619115.1 uncultured Dehalococcoidales bacterium | reverse complement strand
ATATTGTTATTGACGGCTTCAATGTCTGCTTGCTGGTCCTGGAGGATCTGATCTCCACCTGTTTCCTTAAGTAGGCAATACTTGTAAACATCACCTCTGAACTTGTCCATGGCGGATTGTGCATTCCCCAGTTTCTCAATCGGTATTAGCTGCTTGGTATATAAGATTTTCATCTGTTGGTCCATATTCCTGGTGTTGATGAAGCCTAATACACTGACGACTATCAAAAAGCCTACGAGTATGAGAGTAGCTCCTACAAGCTTGGTGCTTATTTTGATATCGGTCAACCATTTCATTTCTTTATCATTATCTCCTTATTTTGAGGTGTCTCACGTTCTCTACGTTCTTCTTTCTTAATCCGGCTAAACTACCGCATAAAGGTGTTAAAACAAGTATTCACCTCCTTGACCGGCTGCTTAAAACGGGCAGCCCCGCTTGTTTCTTCAGAATTCCATATTGGATAATAAACTGCATCCTCATATTTATTATCTCTGTCCGATTTCACATAATTTTCTCAGTAGCCTGATACCTGCAACAAGACGCAAAACGCTAATCAGCACGACCCAAAAGGTTATCTATTCATTTCCCGCGTTTAATTATTTTCAGGTTTCATTTTCGTACCGTATGAATGATGCGGCAAGACATATTGGTCTAACTTGGATAGGCGCATTGGCTCAAAAAGATGAGCCATCCGGGTCCATCTACATATTTTCGAACTACGTGAGATGGACCCGGATGTAAAAGTATAGTTTCCGTAATTATTAATGATGCTGCGTATTTGCTATTACGAAGCTGATTTTACGGTATTTGCTATTGCATGATCACTGTAGCCGTTGGTCTTGAAAACTGCTACCGCCGTCTCAAGGTCATTGGCCATCCTGGATAATGCCTGCGCCGATGCCACCACCTGCTGCACCTGCGCGCTGATCTGCTCAGACGACGCCGATACTTCCTGTGACGCTGCGCTGTTCTGCTCGGCCACTCCGGCTACTCCTTCTACCGATGCCTGTACTTGCTTCGAGGACGCCGACATCTCTTCCGTGCTGGACATGTTCTCTTCGACTATACTGCTGATATTATCTGTGATCTTTACCATCTCCGAGCTCAACGCATTCAGCTCCTGCGTCGCTCCCGCTATCTGGCTTACTTGCTCTCCCAACGCTAACGCCTGATGCAATATGTCTTTCAGCGAATTGCCCGCATCCATCGCCAGCAGATATCCTTTCTCTACTTCAGCCGTCCCGTGCGCTATGGCCTCTACCGTATCATTTACTCCCTGCTGTATGCTCCCGATCAGGTCGGCTATCTCCTTCGTCGATGCTGACGACCTCTCCGCAAGCTTCCTTACCTCATCGGCCACTACGGCAAAGCCCCTGCCCTGCTCTCCAGCTCTCGCTGCCTCAATGGCTGCATTCAACGCCAGCAGATTGGTCTGGTCCGCTATATCATCAATGGCTGCCACTATTTTCCCGATCTCCTTGGACCGGTTGCCCAGCTCATTCACCTTCTCCGATGCTATGCTCATCGTCTTCTGGATGCTTTCCATCCCGTGTACTGTCTCCTCAGACATCTTCATCCCCTTCTCCGCATACTCCGCTGCCAGCTTGGCCCCTTTATCCGCCTGCGCGGCACTGTTCGCCGCCATGTTACTTGACTCTGAAACCTTGCCGACTATGCGGACGCTCTTTTCTACCCCTTTTGTCTGTTCCTGTGAACCTTCCACTATCTGGTCAATCGCCCGCGATAGCTGCTGTATGCCCTGTGTCGCCTGCCCCAGGCTGTTAGCCTGCTCTCCTGCTCCCCTGGCCACTTGCTGGCTCGATTGCGCTATCTGCTGGCTCGCCTGCCCCGCTTCTTGTGATGCCGTGTTGAGCTGCTGGCTGGCCGTTGCCAGTGTTCCAACATTGTCACGTACCTGGCTGATCAGTGTGCTCAGCTTGACAACCATCTTGGAAAAGGTGTTGCCCAGAGCGTCTTTCTCTGATCTGGGTGTGATATGTATGCTCAGATCGCCGTCCGCAATTTTTTCAGCGTAACCCGAGACTTCCTCTAAATAGCTCTGCATATCCGTATAAGACCGGGCCATCTGGCCGATTTCATCTTTTGACGATATCTCCACCTCCTCCGAAATATCACCGACGGAGATCATCTTAAGCCCTTTCTTCACTTTATTCACCGGTCTTGTTATTCCCCGCGTCAGGATAATAGCCATGATAATTCCAAATACGACTGCAATCACAATAAATGCTATTATCATCCACATTGCCCAGTTCTGGGTTTGCCTTGTTTGTTCGCCTGCCTGCGCCACTATAAATGAAATACCTCCATAGTACTTGTTGTCTTTGTCTGCACTTCCCAAAATTTGAGCCCCGGCTTCCGTAAACTTGGCGCTCTTATCCGCCTTTGCCAGTTCATTTTGATGGTAAAGATCAGCTTGCTCGATGTATGCTTTGGCATGACTGGAAATAGCCTTGGCAGCCTCTTCTAAATCTCCCTTGCCTTTGGTCATACTAAGCAGTGAATTTGATTCTTTTGTCATATTAGCCATAGATGTCTGGAAATCGCCCCACGTTTTATCATTGGGTGTCCTGATATAGTACAGAGCATATACTCTCATCAAGACAAATGTTGTCTCCAATTTATCAGCCTGAAGATAGACCGGTCCGCCGATATCCGCTTTTGCCCTGATTACTGCCACCTGAGCATTGAAGGCATCTCCTAATTCCCTCCATTTGGCAAGCACGTCAACGTTTGCGCCGCAAAGCCTGACGTATTCCGCAAAGTCCACCTCATAATCGTTAATTATTGAAACCACCTTTTTTACAGCTTGAAGTTGCTCTGCTGTTTTAACGCTTTTCTCTTCTTGCGCCAGCAGGCCCTTCACTTCCTTAATATCTGCGTTGACTTCGTCCACATACGATTTATCCTGATAAATGATGTAGTTTTTCTCGGCTTTCCGTAAGAGCAATACCGCCTCATTTATCTTACTTCCCATATCGGCATTATTCTGGGCATCTCTTATCTGAAAAAGCGCGCTTATGCCCACTAACCCCACAACACCTC
>CAZUEB010000204.1:0-3096 GCA_964619115.1 uncultured Dehalococcoidales bacterium | reverse complement strand
GTAGAAGGTTTTGTCAAAGGAATAATCCCTTATTCACCGACTGGCAGGCTCATGACGCCGGAGCCAGGATTAATCGGCTTGTGCTTGTTATTCTCAATCATCATCGGATTTGTCTGTGGGATATACCCGGCGGTTAGGTCATCGCGCTTAACGCCTATGGAGGCTATACGGAGTAATCTGGAATGAAGGAAGAAGTTATTTCAGCAAAAGAGTTAACCAAGATATACCGCCGCGGCAGTGAGGAGATACATGCACTTAAGGATGTTAGCTTCGCTATTAAGAAGGGTGAGTTTGTGGCTATTGCAGGCCCTTCCGGTTCGGGCAAGACTACGCTGTTGAATCTACTGGGCTGCCTGGACACGCCAACACGGGGTAGCCTCAGATTGAACGGGATTGAAGTGAATGGTCTTAAAGAGAAAGACCTGGTGAAAATAAGGCGCGAAAATATAGGCTTTGTGTTTCAGCAATTCTTTCTCCTGCCAACTTTAACCGTACGCGAAAATATAGAGTTACCCCTCCTCTTTAGCAAGAAAGACGGTTATAAGAGCAAGATAGATGAGATAATCGAAGTCGTTGGGCTTGAGTCCAGGGCCAAGCATCTACCTAGCCAGCTTAGCGGTGGGGAGATGCAACGGGTGGCTATTGGTCGGGCTCTTATCAATGAGCCGAAGATCATTCTGGCCGATGAGCCCACTGGCAACTTGGATTCAGCCACAGCTCTTAGAGTTTTTGAGCTTTTTCAGAACCTGAATAGTCAGGGACTGACTTTGATTATAGTCACTCACAATCTGGAACTGGCGAAAATAGCTCATAAGGTAATCCAATTGAGAGATGGTGAAATAGTTCGAAAAGCTTCGAGCCATGGTTTATCAAAAAAAGCCAGGAGTTGAATCAATGGCAAAAATAGCTAAAGACGCTACAGAACTTATCGGCAACACTCCGCTGGTCAGGCTAAACACGATAACAGCGGGTGCCAAGGCAGAAGTTGTAGCCAAGCTGGAGTTCTTCAACCCTTGTAGTAGTGTCAAGGACCGCATCGCTGTGTCAATGATTCGAGCTGCTGAAGAGCAGGGTTTGATAGGGAAAGATACAGTGATTATCGAGCCTACCAGCGGCAATACTGGTATTGCTCTAGCCTTTGTCTGTGCATCACGTGGTTACCGCTTAATACTTACTATGCCAGAAACGATGTCAGTAGAACGCAGGCATATTCTTTCCATATTTGGTGCCGAACTGGTATTAACACCTGGTGCCGAAGGAATGTCTGGAGCAGTAAGAAAGGCTGAACAACTGGTAGAAGAAAACAGGAATTACTTCATGCCGCAGCAATTCAAGAATCCGGCTAATCCTAAAATTCACCGCGAGACCACGGCTGAGGAGATCTGGAGAGATACGGATGGCAAGATAGATATTCTGGTCGCCGGTGTTGGCACCGGAGGCACAATTATCGGCGTGGCCGAGGTTATAAAGAAGAAAAAGCCTGGTTTTAAAGCTATTGCTGTTGAGCCGGCTGATTCACCTGTTCTTTCTGGTGGCAAACCTGGCCCGCATAAAATCCAGGGCATCGGCGCTGGGTTTATTCCGGATATTATGAGGCTGGATCTGGTCGATGAAATTATTAAGGTAACCAACGATGATGCCGGTGCGACAGCCAGAAGGTTAGCCAAAGAAGAGGGGATTTTGGCGGGCATATCTTCTGGCGCAGCAGCTTGGGCAGCTCTGGAGGTTGCTAAGAGGCCGGAGAACGAGGGGAAGCTGATTGTGGTGATTTTACCCGATACTGGCGAGCGTTATATATCCACCTGGCTTTTCCAAGGGATTTGATCCTACTGCGCCAGGCATTTGAAAGTGTAGGGGGATGGTTATCTTGTTCAAGACGTTGAGAGAAAATATTCGAACAGTATTTGATAAAGACCCGGCGGCGCGGAGCGTACCCGAGGTCATCTTCTGCTATCCCGGGCTGCACGCTATATGGTTTCATCGCCTGGCTCATTTTCTCTGGCGCCGTAAACTCCGCTTTTCGGCGCGTTTTATTTCGCATATCAGTCGCTTTTTAACTGGGATTGAAATCCACCCCGGAGCCAAAATAGGCAGGCGCTTCTTTATAGACCATGGTGCAGGGGTGGTAATTGGAGAGACGGCCGAGATAGGGGATGATGTGTTGATGTATCAGGGGGCAGTCCTGGGCGGGACGAGTCTAAAGAGGGAAAAGCGTCATCCCGCTATCGGCAATAATGTGGTAATAGGTACGGGAGCAGTGGCGCTGGGTGCTATTAGCATAGGTGATGGTGCTAGAATCGGTTCCGGTTCAGTGGTGATAAGGTCAGTGCCACAGGGTGCCACAGTAGTGGGAATCCCGGGAAGGGTAGCCGAGGACGGCCACGCTCCGCTTACGAATCTGGAGCACGGTAAGTTGCCTGACCCGGTTGCCGAAGCCATCAGGCTGGTCTTGAGAAAGCAAGATTTATTCGAGCAGCGCCTCAGGAAGCTGGAGAATTCCAGCGGGGTAGCAGTTTTTGAAGATGAATTGGAGGAGATAAAGATGAGAGTCATGAGCAAATTCAGCGAAGGAGGCGGAATATGAGGTTTGAAACACTGGCTATTCATGCTGGAGAAAGGCCGGACAAGACATTCGGCGCCGTCTCGGTGCCCATATATCAGACTTCGACCTTTGTGTTTGAAGACGTGGGTAAAACGAGGGGCTATGATTACTCCCGCACGGCAAATCCGACGAGAAAGGTTCTGGAAGATACCCTTGCTCAACTGGAAGGTGGGAAGGCAGGGTTTGCTTTTGCCACCGGCATGGCAGCTGAGATGACGGTTGTGCACCTATTGAAGGCGGGCGACCATGTAATCTCAGGTGATGATGTCTATGGAGGCACTTACCGGCTCTTTCAAAATGTGATGCATGACCTGGGGTTGGAATTTACCTTCCTGAGAATGAATAAAAGGCAAGCGATTGAACAGGCAATAAAGCCAAACACCAGAATGATATGGATAGAGACACCATCAAATCCGTTACTTAATATAACCGATGTTAAGATGGTGGTCGATGTTGCTGGGAAACACAACATATTGACAGTTATAGATAATACC
>CAZUEB010000203.1:0-3122 GCA_964619115.1 uncultured Dehalococcoidales bacterium | reverse complement strand
GTGTCGGCGGCATCGAAATCACTGAACGCTTGCAGGATGTAGTGCGTGAAAACACCGTGTCCAAGCTCACGGTCCTCGAGAGAGCTTTCCTTTGGCTGGCAGCCCATCAGGACTACACGGCCGTTCTGCCCAAGCTCCTTGCTGAAGGAGCCGGCATAGCAAGTGTCCAGGATGACGACGACATTTTGCGAGTTTACTTTGTCTAGCCAGTCAGCCAATTGCCGGTCTGAAACGAAATAATCGTAGGTCCCGAGGTTTTGATGGGCACTATGTCCACAGAAATAGAACAGTACTGTATCATCGACACCGGCTCTTTCAGCCAGCCAATGGATTGAGTAATAGATATCGGCATTTGTTGCCTCGTTATTTAACAGTAGATTAATGTGGTCTTCACCGATGATAGGGGATAATTGAGCAGCCAGGTCTCGCGCGCTGTCATCAGGATGTTTTACCCCTACCGGATATACGTTCCATTCTTTATCAAATATACACAATGGACACTGATATTCTGTTACACCTATGATGACTGCCCAGCCTTCTGGTTTAGGTTTTTCGGCGAGTGCCGGCGAGGGGGAGACTTGAGTCAGTATTAGCAGTATAGCCAGGAGTGCGCTCAGCAAGAAGAGAAGAAGGCTCCTTTTGTATATCACCTTAGCCCAATATATTCCGCTGTTCACTGGCTAGCCTCGTTTATTTTCATTGGGAGTGTATAGCTTTTTCTGGAGACCTCGTTGCCCTGGGCATCGTATAAAACGGCTATATCGGGCTTGTCGTTACGCCAGATATCACCAGTGCCATAGTAGAAGCAAAGACCTCCGGTAGGTTCTATCCAAGTATAGTCATCGCTATAGTACAACCGATAACCGCCAGTTTCGGGATGGACCTCGTCTGTATAAACCCGTATTATTCCACCGGGGAGCAGGATACAGGACGGGAAAGTGAATGATGGGATTGTTGGTCTACTGATGTTTTTTAGTACCCAGCCACTAATATCCACTAAGCACTCGCTAAGGTTCTTGATAACCACATATTCATCGGGCTCGACTCTCTTGTAGCAGATGCCTTCTTCTGGCTCTGGAGGAAATATCGTACCCTTGTAGTGAATATAAGTTATTTTGACAGGAGAAGTGTTTGTCCCGGGGGCATTATCTTCGACTATGATAGTCCAGTGGCGCAGATTCTGAGCTGTGACGTTAATGAAGAAGTCGCGCTTATCTTCCGAAAGTAGAAAATAATCGACTTCGCCGCTACTGCTGCCCGGGTTGGAAACGGTCTGCCAGATCGCATAGGGCGCATCTTTTTGGTAAATAACCAGTTTAAAGATGGCAGTTTCAGGGTCTTCGGCATCTATTGTCCAGCTTATGCGCCATTCCGTGCCGTATATGTGAAACGCAGGTGTTGTCTCGCTCACTTCACCGTTGAAGATTTCTACCGTGTACCATTCCTCTTCATCTTTAGCTTCGTCGACCGGAGGCGGTTCCTCTGGCTGCTGGTTTTCGCTAGTGGTTGGTGGCTGTGCCGGTGGAGGTTCAGGTAGTGCTGGTGGTGGACTTGGCTCCGGCTGAGCGCAAGCCACAGCCAGATTAAATGTTAGTAAGAGCAGCGCTGTAAATGAGATTAAATATTTAATAGGTTTGTTTTTCATGTCAGGTTTTTTAGCAGAACCACCTTCATTTCTGTGTTGTTCATAAAAACAGTATACGTTAGAGTGCTGTCCAAATCAACAAATCATTTAGGCAACTTGTAGCTATGACTTTAGTCATTGGGATAGCGTCTTACTAAAGACTAACTGCACTATCACGGTCAAGGTGACGTTATTTTGGTGCGATTGGATGAGCGTCAGACTTCTTGCCTGACACGGTCTGCTTATTGATGAAGCTGTTCTACGACAACCTTGATCTGAGACGTGTCTCTGAGAATTATCTCCGGTATGCCTGACCCTTTAGGATATTCCTCGATGAAACCAGTGACCTGAACATGTTTATTTAGGAAGTAACTTTCGGGATTGGGCGGAAACTCGTTTATAAAATTTTCCCTGTCGCGACCCCAGATTATACATTTGAAGTAGCCTTGATAAGGTTTGTGAAAATCAATGAAGGTGGGCTGGCTTTTAATGTCGGCCGCGTAGTGAGTCCCAACGACTATTCCCTCGACCACTTCATGCTGGCCGATATAGCTGCCCGCTTCCTCCCAGCTTATGACCCCACTGCCCACTTTTATATATTCGACCTTTGTCTCTACATCGCTTCCTCCTGGCCCCATTATTGCCAGTGAAACAGAGTAGGCCCCGGCTGTGGTATAAATATGACCGGGTTGTGGCAGGCTGCTGAACTGCCCGTCGCCGAAATCCCAGTGCCAGCGGCTGATGTCATCGGTAGATAAATCGGTGAAACTGACCGTTAAGGGGGCTATACCCGCCTCTGGATTGGCGGCAAAATCTGCTGTTGGAGCCGGTATGTAGGCAGACTCTGGTTCTCGAGCACAGCCAGTGATAAGCGCAAGTAATACTAAAACTAATAACAGCAGCTTACGCATTGTCTGAATTTTAGCCTTAATATCGTTGAATCTCAACAATTTGTTAAGTAAATACGAATTTGCTATACTTTTTCCTTAAAGTGGTTATGGCCAGCGGTGCTGGCTGTTATTTCTTTATAAGGTCTTAAAGACCAACTCAAATAAAAGTTGCGAGCGGTGATAACATGAAGTTATGGAGAAAGCCTTTTGATATGAAGGGCAAAGCTCCTAAGCCAGTCAAGTTGCACATTGACGTAGACAGATGCAAGGGCTGTGGCTATTGCGCCGAATTTTGTCCTCGAGGAGTGTTGGAGATAACCGGTGAGCTAAGCCCTAAAGGTTATGACATGGTCAGGGTGGTTGACGAGAGTAAATGCTTGGGCTGTGGTCTCTGTGAGGCTATATGTCCCGAGTTTGGAATTTATCTCATTACGGAAGATGAACAAGCAAAAGAAGTCTAGGCGACACATGTCTAAAGAGGAAGTACTCTGCGGCGAATTTTTTATGAACGGTGATATGGCCTGTGCCGAAGGGGCTATAAGCGCTGGTTGCCGTTTCTTTGCCGGCTATCCCATTACCCCTGCAACCGAAGTGGCTGAGAGGATGAG
>CAZUEB010000202.1:0-3126 GCA_964619115.1 uncultured Dehalococcoidales bacterium | reverse complement strand
ATAAGGGCGCCAGGTTTGTCCGTTTTTGCGATTGCTTCAACATTCCTTTGATTACGCTTGTCGACGTACCCGGGTATATGCCAGGCAGCGAACAAGAATACAGGGGCATTATCAGGCACGGCGCCAAGTTCCTATATGCCTACGCTGAAGCCACAGTGCCGAAGATAAGTATCATCACACGCAAAGCTTACGGCGGAGCTTTTGTGGTCATGAGCAGCAAAAACCTGCGCGGCGATATTAACTATGCCTGGCCAACGGCTGAAATCGCCGTTATGGGACCTGATGGTGCCGTTAACATCGTCTTCAAAGACGCCATAGACAAGTCGGAAAAACCGGAGGAGACAAGGCAAAAACTGATTGCTGAGTACAGAGATAAATTTGCCAACCCCTATATTGCTGCTAGCAAGGGCTATATTGACGATGTTATAGACCCCAGAAGCACACGGCCGAAAGTAATTAAAGCACTGGAAATGCTGCGCAACAAGACCGATACCAATCCGCCGAAAAAACATGGCAATATCCCGCTATAGAGAGTAATTAAAATGAACAAAACTGTGGTGGCCGCAATAACGGGGGCGATTAACGCCTACATGGAACAGGAGGGGCAAGCCAAAGCAGTGCCTGCTAGAATGGTGCCTTACCCTGCAACCAGCCCATGGCGGCTTTTCGGACGTCAGGAACTAATGAGAGCCAGAACTAACTGGCACATAAAAAGAGCTAACCGATAGCAATTCCGACTATGGTATTTACTGAGGAGGAGGAGATATAGAATATGAGCCCCGAGAATGAAAGCGGCAAGAATCCATTAAAAATTACTGACCTCACCCTGCGTGATGGCCATCAGTCTCTTTTCGCCACCAGGATGCGAACCGCTGACATGGAGCCCATTGCCCCGGAGATGAACAAGATAGGATTCTGGTCCATGGAGGTCTGGGGTGGTGCCACATTCGATGTCATGACCCGGTTTTTGAATGAAGACCCCTGGGAAAGAATCCGCATCTTGAAAAAGCTGATGCCCGATACCAAGCTGCAAATGCTGCTTCGCGGTCAGAACCTGGTCGGCTATCGTAATTATGCCGATGACGTGGTCACCGCATTCGTTCATCATGCTGCTGATTGCGGTATCGACGTATTCCGCGTATTCGATGCCGTCAATGACGAACGCAACTTCATAACTGCCTTTAAAGCTATACAGGATAAGAAGAAGCATATCCAGGGAACGCTGTGCTACTCGCTTACAGAACCCAAGCTGGGCGGTCCTATATACAACATCGAGTATTTCATAAACAAGGCACTTATCATCCAGGATATGGGAGCCGACAGCCTGTGCATCAAGGACATGGCTGGACTAATTGCACCGGACGATGCCTACGAGCTAATCAAAGCTCTGAAGCAGGCTCTTAAGATACCGGTCAATTTACACAGTCATTTCACCAGCGGCATGGCTTATATGAGCTTCCTGAAAGCCATCGAGGCTGGAGTTGATTTCATAGATACCTGCATTGCTCCCTTCGCCTTGCGCACCTCTCACCCGGCAGTAGAGCCAATTGTGGTTGCACTCAGCGGTACTCCCAGAGATACCGGCATCAAATTAGAACATCTGCTCAAACTGGGCGAATATTTCGAGTCTATCGCACCTAAATACAGGGACTTTTTGGACACAACCAAGATATCGGTTATTGACACCGGCGTGTTATGGCATCAAATACCCGGTGGCATGTTCAGCAACATGGTTGCACAGCTAAGAGAAGCCAATGCCCTCGACCGCCTGCAGGAAGTATATGCCGAACTTCCCAGGACGCGGAAGGAACTGGGCTACCCGCCACTGGTAACCCCAACCAGCCAGATAGTCGGCGTCCAAGCAGTTCAGAACGTGCTCTTTGGCAGATACAAGATGGTATCCAAAGAAGTCAAAGACTACGCCTATGGGCTGTACGGCAAGCCACCAGCCCCCATCGATAAGGAGATACAGAAAAAAGTACTCAAAGGCTATGAACGAGGGGAAAAGCCAATTACATCCCGACCGGCAGATATTCTTGAGCCTGAACTGGCAAAAGCCAAAGAGGCTACTAAAGATATTGCTAAAGATATAGGTGACGTACTTACTTACGCACTTTATCCTCAGACAGGCATGCGTTTTCTGAAGTGGAAATACGGTTTAGAGACACCACCGCCGGAAGCCAAGCCAAAGACTCTGGAAGACATAAAGAGAGAAGAAGAGCTTATCGCCAAAGCCAGAGCCGGCAGAGTGGTGGGCAAGGTCGAAGGGAAAGCGCCAGCTAAAGGACCTGCGACTAGAACATTCAATGTCTTCGTTGGCGACGAATATTACAAGGTCGAGGTCGAGCCTACAGGTGGCCAGTTTACGTTTGCCCCACCTCTGGCATATGCCCCGCCGCAGCCCACGGCAGCACCACCAGCAGAAAAGGAGGCTCCAGCACCTTCCAAACCAACGGTCGCTACCGGTGAGACTCCAGTACTTGCCCCGATACCGGGCACCATCATCCGCTATCTGGTGAAAGAAGGCGATACGGTCAAGCCTAACACGGGCATAGTAGTTCTGGAAGCCATGAAGATGGAAAACGAAATAGTCGCTCCAGTCGCTGGCAAGATTAAATCCATAAATTGTAAACATGGCGACAAAGTAAGCGGAGGCGCTGTACTCGCCATAATCGGTTAGGCTTCAATGGGGAAAACCCTGAGTGAGAAAGTCCTAAGTGAGAAATCAGGAACCGATGCCAGAGCCGGCGATATAGTCATTGCCCCAGTAGACTTAGCCTTTGTTCAGGACACCACCGGCCCTTTAACTGTACGCCAATTCAAAGAGGTCAAACACGGGCGCCTGGCCAATCCACAGCGAACCGCCATCTTCCTTGACCATGCTATACCCAGCCCCAACCGGGAACTGTCAAATGACCATAAATTTTTGCGCCGATTCGCTGATGAAAACGGCTGCCTGATTTTCGAAGGCGGCAGTGGAATATGCCATCAGCTGGTGGCTGAAATGTTTGCCAATCCCGGGGATATCATCGTCGGTGCCGATTCCCATACAGTAACTGCCGGAGGTCTAGGTGCCTTTGCTACCGGGATGGGTTCCAGCGATATCGCCATTGCCTTCGCTCTGGG
>CAZUEB010000201.1:0-3134 GCA_964619115.1 uncultured Dehalococcoidales bacterium | reverse complement strand
ATATCGCAGCAATGGTAGCTCTTTACCGTCCCGGACCTATGGAGCACATACCAACTTTCATAAAGGCAAAGTATGGGATTGAGTCTATTCGTTATCCCCATCCTGCGGTCAAGAAGATTCTAGAGGATACTTACGGAGTCATTGTTTACCAGGACCAGGTGCTACATATAGTTCAAGCCTTAGCCGGCTATAGCCTGGGCCAAGCCGATATTTTTCGCAAAGCCATGGGGAAGAAAATTCCTGAAGTAATGAAGAAAGAACGGCAAAATTTCATAAATGGTGCCAAGAAAAACGGGGTGTCTGCTGAAATAGCTAATGAGATTTTCGCCTTGATCGAGCCTTTCGCTGGCTATGCCTTTAACAAAGCCCATAGTGTGAGCTATGCCCTAATCGCTTACCAAACAGCCTATCTTAAAGCCAACTACCCTGTCGAATATATGACTGCTTTTCTAAACACCTATACTGCTCACTCAGACAGACTTGCCTCAGCCGTTGCTGAATGCCGTCGCTTAGGTATTTCCGTACTATCTCCAGACATTAACAAAAGCCAAGCCAGCTTCGCTATCGAGGAGGAAAATGGTAAAGCAGCTATCCGCTTCAGCCTGACCGCTATCAAAAACGTCGGCTACGCAGCCATTGAACCTATCACACATGCCCGGGAAAAAGATGGCACCTTCAAATCCATCGAGGATTTCTGCCGCCGTGTTGATTTGCGCAGTATAAACAAAAAAGTTGTAGAAAGCCTAATCAAAGCCGGGGTATTCGATTGTTTGACCCCTCGTGGAACACTACTCCAGTCTATCGACCGAATCATATCCCTGGCTCAGTGGGAGCAAAAGCTAAGAGAATCGGGGCAGACCAGCATGTTTGACCTATGGGGCGACACCGTACCAGCACCACTCCCCGACTTGAACCTGGACAACCTTGATGCTCCCCTCAAAGATAAACTGGAATGGGAAAAAGAGCTACTGGGAGTATATTTCTCGGAGCACCCTCTCGCCTCAATAGCCACGAAATTAGCTAACACCACCACAACACTATGTGGCGGAATCGATAGCGAAATGGTCGGAGAAAAAGTAATCATCGCTGGGATGGTAACCTCTATACGACAACTCTATACCAAAGACAGGCGACCTTTCGTCATCGCTACTCTGGAAGACCTTGACGGTAGCATCGAAGTCACCGCCTGGTCTGAGGTCTACAACCAGACGAGAGAGATATGGCAAGAAGGCAAAATTCTTCTTGTAGAAGGTACTGTAAAATTAAGAGACGACCGAGTAAACGTTAATTGCTTAAGGGTTCGACAATACCAGACCGATAGTGAACCAGAGCAGGAGATTAAGCCAGCTACCCAACCCCCACCACAACGTAAAATAGCAATCAATATCACTCAAAGTGATGAGGCTGAAGAAGACATAGTACGTCTTGGTCAGGTCATGGATATTCTCGCCCGTTATCCAGGACAAGACACCGTCCTGCTTACCATAGACACAACAGAAGAGACAATAAGCATGAAAATACCAAACACGGTCAATTACTGTACGGAATTAGCCAAAGACATAGAGAGCATACTGGGTAATAACAGCTTAAGCCAAAAAGAAAATCAGTGATCCATTTCAAGAGAAGAGACCGGCTGCTCTTATTAAATTTTCCTATTTGCCACCGTAAGGCTCAGCTAAATTTAGATAAGCTTTTTCCTCACCTTTGGGCAACTCTACCCTGATAGAAGCAGCTTTTTCAAAGCGGAGAAGTAACTCTTTGATTTTTACACCACCACCGAAACCACCTAGCCCGCCATCGCTTTTAATCACCCTGTGGCACGGGACTATAACCGGCAATGGGTTTCTACCCAAAGCTTGACCTACAGCTCTGGCTGCTCGAGGTAGACCCAAACAGCTTGCTACCCAGCCATAACTCCTGGTTTCACCATAGGGGACATTACGCACCAGTCGCCACACATCCTGTTGAAAATAGGTCGCTCCAGCCAAGTCTAGCTTATCAGGGAAGTCCACAGGTTCACCCTCCAAATATCGCCTCAATCTATGCGGCAAATCGCCAAACGTAGCAGGAGATTGCTCTTCAGCAACCCAGCCATAACTCATAACCTGGCAAAGTATTTCTTCCTTAAATTTCTTGGGTAAAATGACCCTTTTTAGTCCGTTAGGCGAACCAACAATCCCCATCCACCCCAAGGAGGTATCGAATGATGCGAAAGAGATATAGTCACCTTTTTTCAACATGAAAATATGCCCCAAACTGGTAATTAAATTATCAAATCAGATCAGCCAGTTTTGTATTGTAAACCTTATAAGTCTTAGAATCGTAGAGGACAAAGAACACTTCCTGTAAGGACGTTGAAGCATCACGCAAAAAAGCAATCACTGTCCCCAAAGCTACTTTGGCTGCTTCAGCCACAGGATAACCATAAACACCGGTGCTTATTGACGGGAAGGCAATGCTCTTTAATTTATAATCAGTAGCCAGCTTCAAGCTCTCTCGGTAGGCACTCGCCAGTAGTTCAGGCTCACCACGGTTGCCGCCGCGCCAGACTGGACCTACAGTATGGACTACATGCTTAGCTTTGAGGTTTCCTCCGGTTGTTATAACCGCCTTACCTGTATCCAAACGCCCTATCCGAGAGACAATCTGGCGGCATTCATCCAAGATTGCTGGCCCACCCGCCCGATGGATAGCACCATCAACACCACCCCCACCCATCAAACTTGAATTGGCTGCATTAACGATAACATCTGTTGTCTGTTTAGTGATATCGCCTTGAATCAGAACAAGCCTCGTTTTGCCAATAGCTACTTCATCGCCATCACTCATAATCGACTCCAGAGAAACTCAGGATAACTCCGGCTCAATCAAACCATAATTGCCGTCATCACGTCGGTACAACAAACTAAGTGCATCTCCCTCATCATTAACAAAGAGGAAAAAGGAATGACCCAAAAGCTCCATCTGCTCGGCTGCCTCAGTTACTGACATCGGCTTAACTGTGAAGCGTTTAACTCTAACTATCTTTGGCCAATCTCTATCTCCCGCACTGCCACCCACCACTTCAGAAACTGCAGATTGGCGAGCCAGAGAAACACCACGCCCCTTGTCATATAGCTTCCCCTTATAGCGCT
>CAZUEB010000200.1:0-3174 GCA_964619115.1 uncultured Dehalococcoidales bacterium | reverse complement strand
TCTGAAAGCTAGACATCCAGGTTTCTCACGCTTTTGGCGTGGGCCTGAATGAATGCTTTTCGGGGTGGCACTTCACTGCCCATCAACATATGGAATATCCTGTCAGCCGCCATGGCATCCTCGATTTCCACCTTGAGCAGGGTTCGCGATTCCGGGTTCATAGTGGTGTCCCATAGTTGCTCGGCGCTCATTTCTCCCAATCCCTTATATCGCTGAATCTCTGTTTTATTGCCCTTAAGCTCCTTAAGTTTGGCATCTCTTTCTTTATCTGAGTAAATCCAGAACTGTTGTTTACCCGCTTGAATTCGATATAGGGGTGGCTGGGCGATGAAAAGGTGGCCCTGGCTTATAAGCTCTGTCATGTTGCGGTAGAAGAAGGTGAGAAGTAGTGTCCGGATATGTGAGCCATCGACATCGGCATCAGTCATAATGATTATGCGGTGGTAGCGCAATCTGGAAAAATCGAGCTGGTCACCGATGCCGGCTCCTACTGCGGTGATAATGGCACGGATTTCTTCATGGTCCAGAATCTTGTCTTTGGGCGCCTTTTCCACGTTAAGAATTTTACCCCGTAGTGGTAAAATGGCTTGGAAGCGGCGGTCTCGACCCTGCTTGGCTGAACCTCCGGCTGAGTCACCCTCGACCAGGTAAATCTCACACTCGCGGGGGTCAGTCTCTGAGCAGCCAGCCAGCTTTCCGGGCAGAGTGCCGGCTTCTAATCCGCTTTTCTTGAAGATAAGGTCGCGAGCTTTTCGAGCTGCCTCTCTAGCTTTAGCCGAAACCAGGCACTTCTCTATGATTGATTTGGCATCATCGGGGTGCTGCTCCAGATACAGCGAAAGGCCATCGGCTACTATGGCCTCGACCTGTGTTTTTATTTCAGGATTGCCCAATTTGGCTTTAGTTTGCCCCTCAAACTGGGGTTCAACCAGCTTAACGCTGATGACCGATGTAAGCCCGTCACGGACGTCATCACCTATCAGATTTGGGTCGGAATCCTTCAGCAGCTTGTTTTTCCGGGCGTAGTCATTCAGGACGCGGGTCAGCGCTGAGCGGAACCCGGTAAGATGGCTGCCTCCGTCTATGGTATTGACGCAGTTGGCAAAGCTAAGCGTGGATTCGGAAAAGCCGTCGTTGTATTGCAGTGCTACCTCAACAACGGTGCTGTTCGTTGTGCCGGATATGTAGATGGGCTGGCGATGCAAGACTTGCCTGTTCTTATTGAACCGGCTGACAAGGCTAGCTATACCACCTTCAAAGAGGAATGTTGCTTCCTGGTCAGTCCTCTCATCTTTGAAACTTATTTCCAGGTTCTTATTCAAAAAGGCCAGCTCTTTGAGACGCTCGCGGATTGTATCAAAACGGTAGTTAATTTCACCGAAGATTTCAGTGTCGGCCAGGAAAGTGATGGTAGTTCCCGTTTCCTCTGTATCGCCGATAATTTCTAAATCGCAGGTGGGTTCACCACGTTCATATTTCTGGCAGTAGACTTTTCCCTCACGATTAACTTTGGCATCGAGCCGGGCAGACAGGGCGTTTACCACTGAAGCACCAACGCCGTGCAAGCCGCTGGATACCGTATAGGTGCGACCGCCGAATTTAGCTCCAGCGTGTAGCCGGGTCATTACTGCTTCCAGTGCTGAGGTATTGGTTGTCGGGTGAATGTCCACCGGTATGCCCCGGCCATTGTCGATAACTGTTACCGAGTTGTCTTTATGAATTATTATCTCGGTTCTGTCACAATATCCGGCCATTGCCTCGTCTATGCTGTTGTAGACAATCTCATAGACCAGATGGTGCAGCCCATGTTCATCGGTGCTGCCTATATACATACCTGGGCGGCGGCGCACCGCCTCCAGGCCATCCAGAATACGGATATCTTCCGCAGTGTAGTCTTCGAATGTATTGTTGTTGTTTGTATTGTTGTTGGCTTGTTTTGGCATGGCTACAGAAAAATCCTTTAAGAACTCGGTAATTTTAGATTGGCCATAATCGGGAAGCAGGCAACCTGTCAATCCCACATTTAGTGCCTGCTAATACTAATTCTACAAGGGATTGCATTGGTTTAATTTTAACACATCTTAGCGGAAACTGAAAGTCCCTCTCACTCTAACCCCCAAGGAGAAAGAATTAGTTTCTTCTCCCTCGGCGGTAGAGGATTAAGGTGGGGTTGAAACCTGAAATCCCGAATCAGAAAGTCTTAGAATGAGAGACAACTAATGCAAGCTGTCGTGCTTATAGCTATTCTGGAGAAGCTTGATGATGCCCGAACCCTTAAGGTCTGTGGAGCCACAGCCGCTACTGTCGAAGTGGCGACACACGGTGCAGGTCACGCTGTACTTATTAACCTCGCTTATGTTTACGAAGAGGTCACAGTTCTCAGCGCTGCGGTCAAATAATTCCTCGAGTATTTCGGCAGTCTGCGGGAAGTGATCTCTGAAGCTTCTCGTACTGAGGAAACCGAAGCCAGCAGGGTCGTCTGGTGGTAGGTAGATGCGCATTTATAACCTCTTGATTATACCGAGACGTGGAACTCGCACATACCATCCTGGGGCAGCGCCTTCGGCATGTCGGTATTTATGCGGTCGCCGGTCTTCTCCGCCGCAGCTTCAAAGCTGGCAAGGCAGAATCCTTTGCACGGAAGTCCCTTTATGCCGGCCTCGTTGAGTGCCTTGTGTACTGCACAGACAGATACCTGAAGCACCAGCTCTTTGGTGGTCGCCCTGGATATGTTCCAGCGGTCGGTAGGTCTCAGTCCAAAGATGGATAGCTCTATATATCTACAAAGGCGATGAGGGAAAGAGATACCTGTCTGCTTGTACACCTTCTCCACCATCTCCCCGGTGCGGTCCATGTATTTGGTGTCAGCCAGCTCGATGGTAAGCTTCATCATTTTATACAGCTTTCTGGCGTAGTTTGCCGGGTTGAAATACCATCTCTTGTAGCCCTCGGCGTAGCGTTCACACCATACGCACATAATTTTCGTCCTTCCTTTATAATATAGTTGATGATAGTCAGGCTAACACTTTTTGATGTGGACTAGCCAGGCCACTGTTAGCTCCGAATGATAGTCTAGGCGGGTTGAGTGGAAGATAATTGTCAACTTGTTGACTTTAGTATATACTTGTGTTATATTGATTCTTTGTGTCTACTAGCTAGCCATTAGTCTGGGTT
>CAZUEB010000199.1:0-3174 GCA_964619115.1 uncultured Dehalococcoidales bacterium | reverse complement strand
CGGTCTGCGGCAAAGGAGGGAGTGGCAAAAGCACCATAGTCGCCCTGCTGGCTAACGAAGCACAAGCCAGGGGTTACTGTGTGCTGGTGGTGGACTCAGACGAATCAAACTCGGGGCTTTATCGGATGCTGGGCTTTGACCATCCCCCCGTGCCTCTTATGGAACTGGTTGGTGGCAAGAAAAGCCTGAAGCAAAAGATGGCACAGCCAACTGTCCTTGCCGAAAGCTGCATTGGGCTGAAGGATTTATCGCCTCAATATTTGGTTCAGAGAGATGGTCTTATGTTGGTCGGCATCGGGAAAATACTGCAATCGCTAGAAGGATGTGCCTGTCCCATGGGAGTACTGAGTCGTGAGTTTCTGAAGAAGCTTACTCTGAGAACAGACGAACTGGCTATCGTGGACATGGAAGCGGGGGTGGAGCATTTCGGCCGGGGTGTTGAGACCAGCATTGATACTGTGTTGATTGTTGTCGAGCCTCCTCTGGAATCAGTAAACGTGGGCCAGAAGATACACGAACTGGCCTCAGGAATTGGCATTAAGAATGCTTGGGCTATCATTAACAAAGTGCCGTCAGAAGAGATAGCGACGAGACTAAAGGCAGAATTGAAGCAGCGGCGCATTGAGGTTATCGGGTGTATCTACTTTGATGCCGATGTCTTCAGGTCAAGCCTGGAAGGCAAAATGCCAACGGATGGGGTAGCGGTGTGGGAAACCAAAGAGGTATTGGATGCTATCCTTTCGAGGGCAGGTATATCAACGCCGAGATAACGCAAATTTGGTTGCTTTTATGGCATGAGTGGAGGTGTTGAGTGTGTCTAGCTAAGGCTTATCTAAAGCAATGTAGCGATAAACCACTGCTTGAGGACATCGCTCATATGAGAGTACACGACAACTACGTAGAATTGGCAACGCTGTTTGGTGAGGAAAAGGTCATACCGGGCAGGGTAGTTGAAATAGACTTTTCAACCTCGAAGATACTGCTCGACGAGTACTGCGAAGCTGAGAGAGTCTAGTAGAGGAGAGGAGGGCGATGTCATCAAAGTATCGGGGTCGAGAATCAATAACAGGAACGAAACAAAATAATAGCGCCGTTTCTCCCTTCAACGACTTGGCAGCGGAATACGACGCCTGGTTTGACAAAGAGGGGAGTCTTATCTTCTTCATTGAGGTGCAGGCATTCAAGGGGCTTCTGCCCACCATGCCAAGGCCATGGCTCGAAATCGGGGTCGGCAGTGGCCGGTTTGCTCAGGCTTTAGGCATAGAGACTGGCATTGACCCCTCAATCAAGCTCATTGAGATGGCAAGGAGAAGAGGGATAAATGCGTTCCTGGGCCGAGGGGAAGAGGAGCTGTTTGACGAGGGATCGCTTGGCACAGTGTTTTTGATTGTCACCCTGTGTTTCTTGGATTCGCCTCTTGAGGTTCTGAAGGAAGTCAGCCGTATCCTGATGCCAAGCGGCAAGATAGTACTGGGGCTGGTTCTAAAGGAAAGTCCCTGGGGTCAATTTTATCAGGCGAAGAAAGCAGAAGGGCACCGCTTCTACAAATACGCCACTTTCTACAGCTGTGATGAGGTAGTTAGACTCATAATTCAAGCAGGTTTTCTCACCGAGAAGATTGTTTCAACACTTTTCCAGAAGCCGGGAGAAGCGCAGCATGTAGAAAAGGCTAAGGAAGGTTATTTCCCTGACGCTGGGTTTACCATAATCGTGGCTGGAAAACGGGCAGTAGATTCGGAGAAGTGAGACAAAACATCTGGAGGCACTATGGCAGTTCTACCAATTTGCCGTTTCCCTGATGACCCCGTCCTGAGACAGAAGGCTAAAAAGGTGTCCCGCATTGATGGCTCAATACAGCGGCTGATAGATGACATGATTAAGACAATGCGACGGGCGAACGGAGTCGGGCTGGCAGCGCCACAGATAGGAGTACCGCTTCGGGTTATCGTTGTCCAGATGCCCAGTGAGGAACCAGTTGTGCTTATCAATCCAGAGATAGCAAGACGCACTGGAGAGCAGGAGGTGACGGAAGGTTGCTTGAGTGTACCTGGCTACTACGGGGAGATAAAACGATCGGCTGAAGTCGTTGTCAAGGGGAAGAACCGGAACGGAAAAGTGATACGCATCAGAGCCGAGGGGCTGATGGCTGAGGCAATGCAACATGAGATTGACCACCTTAACGGCACGTTATACATTGACCATGTCGAAAGCCCGGAGAAGCTAAAAAAAATTGTGCCAGCAGAGCAACAAAACGGGCTGAAGATAGATAATGAAGACAGGAGGTAAATGGATGTCCCAATTACTAATAGCTGCTGTAGCTTTTGCCTTTTTCATCTTGTGTCCAAGAATGGCGGGCATGGCAAGCGTCATAGCCAATGCTAGCAAGGTGAATTTGACGCTTGTGGCTGTGGTAGGGACCCTGATTTCTCTGCCGCTCATAATAGCGATGGTGGTAGTATTCCAGCGTTATGGACTTTGGGCTGCTCTGGCGTTAGCCGTCTTTACGGATGTCTTGGCAGCGCTCATCATGGGAGCGATAAGTTGGAAGTCAAGCGTTGAGACTTTTGTTATTGCACTATTTGTATTGCTTGGTGTAAGAGTGGCAAGCCTCGTTTCTGCCAAGTTATTTTGATTAGGTTTTTGTCAGGGCGGGAGGTTTCGGTAGTGAAGTGCAATCGCTGCGGTCGTGGAATCTCTGCAGAAGATAGCTACCAGTATCTGGGTGAAACTTTGTGCGAGGACTGCTACATCGATATCAGGTATCCGGCAAAAGCCTGTGACCCGTGGGCGGTCTACTCTGCTACACGGTCTAGGGAGAGCCTGGGATTAAAGGGAGCTGAAGGGTTAACCGAGATGCAAAAGGCAATCTATGGCTTCATCAGGGGAAAAGGCAAGGTGACCCGGGAAGAACTCCGGGAGAATTTCGGCATGAAAGAGACAGAGCTTCAGATGCAACTAGCCACGTTGAGGCACTGCGAACTGGTGAAAGGGCACAAGGAGGATAACAGCGTTTATCTGGTTCCTTTTGACTGCGATGAGTAAAACACAGGAAACAAAGTGATGTTGCGGATAAGGAAGGACCTATGTCTTGGCTGCGGACTCTGTTCGGAGAGTTGCCTGCGGCAGGCTATTTCGGTTGTCTCGGGGCAGGCTGAGATAAACCAAATCCGATGC
>CAZUEB010000198.1:0-3182 GCA_964619115.1 uncultured Dehalococcoidales bacterium | reverse complement strand
TGGCATTGCCGGGCATCATCATCACTTCTGCCATAGTCGCCGGTCTGGGGCTTTTTGTACCATTCCTAGCACAGATTATAGGTTTGATAGCCTGGCTCTTCCTCAGCTATTTTATACTAGTGATACAAATTTTCGACGCCATACCATTCTCATCAATCGAGGTCGAGGGTATGTATATCTGGCAAATATGGCTTTACTATGCCCTACTGGCTACGATAATAACAGCCATCAATTACCGAAAACAATTAGCTGACTTCTTCCATCTGACAACTTCAAAAATAAGTCCTTCGATAAGCAGAACCTCCAACTTTGCCCTAAAAGTCCCCAAGAAATGGGGCACATTCCCACTTCTAATTGCTACTATCATGGTTTGGGTCTCTTTTCTTAATATGCCCGATGACAAGCTGCACGTAAGCATACTTGATATAGGACAAGGAGATGCCATCCTCATTCAAACTCCAAGCCACCAGGATATACTCATCGACGGCGGACCAAATCCGCAAGCAGTAAGCCTACAACTAGGCAAGAAACTACCTTTCTGGGACAAGAATATAGATTTGGTAATTCTAACCCAGCCTCAAGCCGACCATGTCACCGGCCTTATAGAAATACTCCAGAAATATAAAGTGCCACAGGTCATAGACACAGGGATACCCTATAACTCATTCACTTATCAGCAATGGCTCAATTTGGTTAACGGCAATGAAATCAGGCACGAAATAGGTCATGCAGGACAAGAGATCAACCTCGGAAACGGAATAAAGTTGAAAGTGCTACATCCTCCATCCGTTTTGCTCCAAGATACTTCTGATGACATTGATAACAATGGTTTGGTACTGCGCCTGATATGGAACAAGGTGAGCTTCTTGTTCACCGCTGATATTGGGCACGAGGCTGAGTGGTATTTGATTGCTCAACGCGCCAATCTGAAGACCACGGTATTGAAAGTTGCCCACCACGGCAGCCTGACCTCAACGTCTCCACAATTCCTGGCTGTAGCTAACCCCGAAGTAGCAGCTATCTCAGTAGGTACCGACAATAGATTTGGCCTGCCGCAAAGCCAAATAATGAGCAGGCTAACCGAGCATCTTGGAACTGACAGAGTCTACCTGACACCAACTCACGGAACTATCGAGTTCATAACCGATGGCGATAGGCTCTGGATAAAACATGACAAATAGCCTGCAGAAAACCACAAAAAACCTTCATAAGGATGGTGAGAATTTAGTCCTGAGCAACCCTGTCCAAATAGTCGCACCTTGAGTGGGATTTTAGTCCCAACAGCGCTAAGCTATATACAAAACCATCCGTTAGAAGTATTGACAACCCTAAACACCACCTGTTAATGTTTAGCAATACATATGAAAAATCAGACTACTATACCGAGAGAACAATTACCAAATGGTGCCAAGCAAACATTAGAACTCATCGCCTTTCTGACTTATGAATTTAAGAGCCAATTAAACTCTATTAGCACATCGGCCAGTCTCTTAGCTGAAAAATTAGCCAACTCTCACAACGATTTTGAAACCAATCTAATCGGCAACATAATGGCTTCACATCACTACCTTGAGGCCAGGACATCAGAGCTCTTAGCACTGGTTAAATTACAAGTTGACGGCTTTCACCTACAACTGGAACTAACGGATGTCGATGACATTGTTCACAGAGTCATTGACCAGCTATCGCCGACTATTAACAACCGGGGACAATCCTTGACTCTAAGTCTGACGCCAAACACCAAAAAAATCATCGCCGACTCGCTAAGGATAGAGCAGGTGCTGCACAATCTCCTGTCCAATGCTAGCAAGTCTACTCCAACAGGCGGCAACATATCCATATCTACGGATAAGCAAGCCGGATACATAGTCATTAAGGTCCGGGATAGCGGCCCGCGTATACCGAGTTTAGAGCAACGTGAACTCTTCCAGCCTTATTGCTGTCTCACAGGTGATAAAGACACACAGATTCATGGGATAAGATTAGGTCCGGCTCTGTGTAAATATTTGGTAGAGCTACACGGCGGTAGAATATGGGTAGAAAATGAAGAGAACAATGGAAATACCTTTGCTTTTACCTTACCTTTAAACAACAACTAGCCTTATAACCCCAAAACCAATTTTCTCTGCCTCGCCTATTGATTTATCTACCGTTTTGGCGTACAGTATTAGGCATCCTAACCATGAAGGCATCTAGGAGGCAGGTATGAGAAAACTAACTTGGCTGCTGCCAGTAACTCTAATACTAGTTACTGCCTTGGCTGCTACCGTCTCAGTTAGTGCACAGGATGATTTCGAGGTGACAGACCTGAGCATCAGTTCTAATTCTGTCGCGGTGGGAGAACCTGTTACCATAACTGCTACTGTAACAAATAACAAAGATACAGCGGAAACATATCATCTGGAGCTGATGCTAAACGGTGAAGTCAAAGACAGCCAAGATTTGACCCTGAATGCAGGTGAGAGTAACACGGTAACATTCGCAATAATTACTGACACACCCGGCGATTATCTCGTAGAACTGGGCAACGCAAGCGACTTCTTAACTGTACAAGGGGCATCCTTCTGGTCTATCTTCCCTTCATGGGTATGGTGGATTATCGGCGCCATAATCGGCGTACTGATACTGCTGGTCATAATAATTACCGTCATGCCGTCCCGTAAAAAACAGCCCGGAACGGCAACTAAGGGCAGACAAGGACAACCATCTGCGCAAGCAGCAACACCATTTCCAAATGTAATGTCAGGCCCCGGACCAACAGGCCCACAAATGGGATATCCAACCACAATGCCAGAACAATTCCAAACACCAGGCGCATTTCCTGCCCCGGGACAATTTGCAGCACCGGGGACAATGGCTGCCCCATACCAGCAATATGCCAGAAGACCTATATTCTCAATGAGTAACTTGACTATCACACCAAACCAGGTAAAATCCGGGGAACCAGTAACCATCAGTGCCATAGCATCCAACAATGGCTCGGAAGCAGGTACATATAGCGTTGTATTGCGAATAAACGGTATGGTGGAAAACATAATCGACTTAATGTTGCCCCCTGGGGCAAGCCAGGCCACTACCTTCACGATAATTAAGGATGCCGGAGGTGAATATTATGCAGAGGTGGATGGCTTGAGTGGTGTATTTATCGTTATACCACTGGTTCCAGCGAATTTCTCTGTTAC
>CAZUEB010000197.1:0-3193 GCA_964619115.1 uncultured Dehalococcoidales bacterium | reverse complement strand
ATCAGGTTGGACAGTACAATAGAGATGTTGAAGAGCGAGAGGGCAGACAGGAACTTGGCGTAGTTTGTGTAAGAGTAGAAGCGGCCTGACACCCGCTCTGCGATCCGTTCGCTCGAAACCACGCATTCCGATTCGTTCGCCCAAACCAGGTGGAGGAGTAGCAGCAGCAGCACTGCTTTTCGGAGGAATCGAATATATGTCAAATCACGATTTGTCAGAGCCCCAATGGTCTCCAGATAGAGAATGGATGCCTGAACAATGGAAGAGTTTACTTGAGAGCTTGGTGAAAGATGGGTTAGTGACCTGGCAGGAAGTTACCTCGCTCGTGCTAGGCCAACTTAACCCGCCACAGGTTGGCACTTCGCTTGCATCTAACAAAGACGTTCAAGCGTACTTTCCACCCAAACAAACTTGGAGAGCCGTGCGTGAGTGGCTTTATAATCAACATGGGACTTGCGAACAGTGCGGTACTCGATTAGACCTACAAGCGGACCACATCGTTTCGAAGGAAGCAGGGGGATCCGACACTCTGGACAACTTTCAATTGCTATGTCGTCGTTGCAACGTTGTTAAGAGGCCTTCACATAAAAAGGGGGGGATAACATATCTTTCTGCTGAATCGGCGCTCATGTGGCTACTATTTGTTCACAGACCTAATACTTATGAAGAATACGAACAGCTTTGCCGTAAATACGGATTGACAATGGCTAATATCAGGTTTCAAGAGGCTTGGGCTATGGCAGAATGGCTTAAGCGAGAGGGGCTATATCCCTAAAAAGGTGATTAGCTGTTCAATGCCTCCATGAGTTGGTTGAGATAAGATTCAGTTTCATCTAACTGGCGCTGAATTTGCTCCTTGTTCTTCAATGCTTCCAGTATTTTACTCTGTAAAACCTTATCCTCGATGAATTTTCTTGGAATCCAGATTTGGTCAAGCACTTTATCTCGCACATCAAAGGATGCACTTCCACGAGCATATAATACCAATTGTTGTCTAACAAAGCTACTGTTTAGCAAGAACATCAAGATGTTGGGATGTATTAAAGGTTTGAGGACTGTAAAGCGGTTGCTTGTGATATATCCATTTTCCTTGCTAGTCACAAGGACGACACTTCTTCCTGTTGCCGCGGCAGTCTTGGCTATCAAGCTATCACGATGATTCGGCAGCAGTATGTCGCCTTCTCTTACGGGAATTTGCAGGCGTCCTTTTTGGGGCAAGTCGCTTCCCTTAATAGAGTGCGTTTGCTTGATTCTTCCAGAATCAATATCGGTATCACCTACTTCAAAGTAAGTGTAAATAGTATCCGGTTGAATCTCTTGTCTGCTGAGTCGCCGTTTCACAACTTTACAGATGTCGGTTAAGCGAATATGAGTTTGAGGATTGAATGTCAATCCGCTTGTATAACCTTCAAGCCAAGTAGGGTCCCATCTATCGAGTTGATAGAGTTCATCCAGGTCTAACCAATGCTTGTCAGTTTCCATGCCAGTTGTCCAGATGTTAACCACCGTTTCGATTTCAGAGTCAGGTATAACCCGTCCACGTCTGTCATACCCGACGTTAGCTATAGTCACGAAGAAGACCTTGGCCTCGTCTCTGGGTGCGGGCTCGCGCTCAAAAAACAGTAATGCTCCTTCGATACCACAATCTGTATGTACAAAGGCGTCTCGTGGGAGCCCAATTATCGCGGTTATTTTGACCTCTGATGATAACCAGTGCCTGAGATCGGTAAAGGTAGCAGCTTCACCATTAAGGACACTTGTAGGAATTACTAGCGCAGCTTTCCCACCTGGTCTAAGCAATTGAACGGTTTTGACAATAAATGGTATAATTTTGTTAACTCTAGCACCCGTCCCTCTTTGAGCAGAGAGAGCTTTATGTTTATGATTGTAGGGTAAGTAGCTTTCACTTTCAAATCCAGCAAATGGTGGATTGCCGACAATTAGTGAAAATCCTTCAACAGGCACAGAGGAGTCAACAGCATTCCAGTTCCCGAGATCCAATTGTAACGCGTCTCCGCTTATGATGTGTGGCCTGTAAACTCCGTGCAGGTAACTGTTCAGCACTGTTGTCAGAACCATTCTTTCCTGAATGTCACATCCAAATAATCTGGGCTTATCTGAGCTTATCAAGTTGTTCCGGTTTTGGGCATAAGTAAAAGCGCTAAGTAGAAATGTGCCTGACCCGCAGGTCATATCCAGAATATCGTCGTCTGGTGAAGGGGAGCTTATCTCCACGGCCAGATCAGCTATAGGCTTAGGCGTAAAATAGGCGCCGAGACTGCCTCTGAAAGTTGAACTTACAATTTCCTGATAAAATGTCGCTAGTATTTCTGTTTGAGCACCTATCTCAGCAGTCAGCCTAAAGGAATAAGGCGCTACAAGTTCCAGGGACGCAAGAAGTGTATCGGGGTCCAGATAGAGCTTGATGTCAAATGATCCGCATCCCATATTCTCTAAAGCGGTCTGGCAAAAAGATTGAAAATCATCCTGCAGATCTTGGCCTCTTTTTCTTAGGCACTGTGACAGGTATAAATCTCGAGGGTTCTCAATCTCATCATATATTTTCGCGGCCAAGAGCATTAGGATAGTATCAAAGAGTTTCAACCTATCGTGTCCCTGAGTAGCAAAGATACTGTCACTTAATCTGGAGACCAGCAGACGTAATTCATAGATTGAAAGAAAGGGCCGTAGATCGTCAAGCGAAGACCCCCCACCGTTTTTGGGAGCAGAAGGGATGAACCCGATACTACCTGTGCCGCTTCCAATTGTAGCGATAGTTCGATATTCAGTACCGTTATTCGTGAACGCTATGAAAGATACAGATTTATCATGGATGAGCGACCTTGCCATTTGGAAATGCTCTGCTGTTAATCTGTCAAGAGCAAGAGGCGTCCTGAAGACTTTAATAGCGGGCTTGTGAGGAGAGTCGGGCAGTGCTAACTCTGCAAGCAATGACAGATTTGCTAGTGATTGCTCAAACAGGCTCAACTGTGAATCAAGTACCACATAACCTTTCCGACTTGCGTAGGAATGCACAGCGGCAAGAATGTCTTTAGACATAGCAGAACCCCCTGTAGCCATTACTTGTTAGAGGATATTTCCCGCTCTACCTGGCATAGGTTATAATACCACAAAACCATATGTTCCGCAAGTGATTCTGTGTCCCAAACATGTAACGCTCACACTCACAGTA
>CAZUEB010000196.1:0-3200 GCA_964619115.1 uncultured Dehalococcoidales bacterium | reverse complement strand
GGCATTTTTCTCCTCAAGTTCTGAAGCCAGCGAGGCGGCCTCTTTTGGGTCTTGTGTGAGAAGCAACTGATAGCTTGTGGCAGCGTCATCAAGTCTGCCGGCGGCATTAAGGCGAGGCCCCAGTATCCATGATATACTTTCAGTATCGAGATTACCTGGTTTTAGATTGGCACCGCGCATCATCTCTTGAAGGCCGATGCGCTCGGTATTGTTAAGGAGTTCAAGCCCACGCTTCACCCAGTAGCGATTGTCTCCAGTCAGCGGAACCATATCGGTTACGGTGCCTAAAGCTACCAGGTCCAGCAACCCGTTCAGTAATTCTTCCCGCCCGCTGCCTTTCAGCAGCGCCTGGAGGAATTTGAAAGCGACACCTACTCCGGCAAATTCGGTGGTTTGACAGGCGGAATCGTTTCTTTTGTGGTTAACCACTGCCAGAGCTGGCGGCAGGGATGCCAGCGGCAGATGGTGGTCTGTGACGATTACGTCCATTCCCATTTTCTGTGCTTTTTGAATTTCGGTAATGGCAGTGATGCCTGTGTCGACAGTTATGATAAGGCTGATGCCTTTTTTGCGGAGCTTTTCTATAGCAGCTACCTGCAAGCCGTAACCTTCACGGTAACGGTGTGGTATATATGGAATTACTTTGCCGCCAAGCGCTGAAAGCCCTTGAACCAGTACTGCCGTGGCAGTGATACCATCGGCGTCAAAGTCACCGTAGATAGCGATTTGCTCGCCGGTAAGCAGAGCCTGATAAGTCCTGCTTATTGCCTGATGTATATCAGGTAAAAGAAAGGGGTCGGCTTCCAATCGACTGTCGGCATCGAGGAAAAGTTCTACCTGGGAAAGCTCGGATATTCCTCGATTGCAAAGCAGTTTAGCTAATAGCGGGTGAACCCCAGGTATGTCAATCGGCGGTATGTCTGGGGTCAGTAATTTCCAGTGGGTGCGGCTCAAGCCTTTGCCTCGGACATCCGATTGGCTGATTTATATCATAAGTTGTCACCTTCTGCAAGGTAAGCAGGCTGGTTTGACCGGGCAAGTATGCGGCAAATATAATTGTCATTGAGCGTAAACATGGGAACTAAGCTGAAAGTTGCCTTTCATACCCTGGGTTGTAAGCTTAATCAAGCTGAGAGCGAATTGCTGGCTCGGCAATTTGCCGACGCAGGTTATCAAATTGTTAGCGGTGACGGGGCTGATATTTATGTCTTAAATACCTGCACAGTTACTCACATTGCCGACCGTAAGTCGCGGCATTTGGTGAGGCTGTGGCGGAAAAGAAACCCACAAGCCTTAATTATCGCCACCGGCTGCTATGCGCAAAGAGCTCCTGAAGAGCTGGCTCAAGCCGGTGCTGGTCTTGTTGTGGGCAACGAGAGGAAGACGTGTCTTCTGGATGAGCTAAAAAATATGCTCGTCCCTGCGGCTCATTGCTTATCGGGACAGCTCGTGGCAGATGGTGTCACTCGAGTTCGCAGTTTTTTGAAGATTCAGGATGGCTGCAACGATTATTGTGCCTATTGCATTGTTCCTCATGTGCGCGGACGAGAGCGTTCTTTGCCAATGGCGGAGGTGGTTAGCGAGGTGAAGGCGAGAGTCGCTGCTGGCTATAAAGAGTTGGTGCTAACCGGGACTAAAATTGGCGACTATGAGCATAACGGGGCAAATCTCAAGCGGCTGGTTGAGCAAGCTCTTGAGGTTACTCGTGTGCAACGGTTGCATCTTTCTTCTTTGCAACCCCAGGATGTTTCTGCAGAGCTGCTCAGCCTGTGGCAAGACGCTCGCTTATGTCGGCACTTTCATCTGGCTTTGCAAAGTGGTAGTGATGCTATGCTTCGACGGATGAAGCGACATTATACCGTGGAGGATTATAAAAAGGCGGTGTCTTTGATTCGAAAGTTCGTGCCTGATGTAGCTATAACCACGGATACTATGGTGGGCTTTCCCGGTGAGAGCGCTGAAGAATTTGATGAGAGCTACCGCTTTTGCGAAGAAATCGATTTCGCCAATATTCATGTCTTCAGCTATTCCTCTAGGCCGGATACGCTGGCGGCAGGGATGTCAGGGCAGATTGACGATAGGCTGAAAAAGGAGCGCAGTCTGCGAATGCTGGAGTTGGCTCAACTGAGTGTGCGCAGATTCTGTCGGAGGTTCCTGGGGCAGAAAATGACTGTCTTGTGGGAGAATGAGGTTAAGCCGGGCAGCGGGGTATATTCCGGGCTTAGCCATAACTATATTCGGGTTTTCACCCACAGCAATGAGCCGTTGACTAATAAGTTTTGCTCGGTGCGGCCGGTCCGGTTGCACGGTCAGGGGTTATGGGGGGAGATTACAGGTGAAGATTAGCGTCAAGGTTATTCCCAATTCGAAGACCGAGGAGGTTATCAAGCAAGGTGATAGGCTTCTGGTGAGGGTCAAAGAGCCTGCGAAGGAAGGCAAAGCTAATAAGGCGGTTATCAAATTGCTGGCTGGGCGTTTTGGAGTTCCCCAGAGGCAGGTGGTTATATCAAGCGGCTTCGGAAGCCGAAACAAGGTTATCGAAGTTTTAGATATACAATAGTTTGCGGGTCACTACAGTTGTGCTAGGCATTGACTGGCATGTTATACTCTTGTGGTAATGGTATTATACATAAATCTAATGCATGAGGAGAGCGAACGTGTCACGTATGAGAGTTATAGTTAATCCGGCGGCGGGTGCGGGGAAAACTGCCAGGAAATGGCCGCAGATTATGGTGTTGCTGAAGAGCCTGGGACTTGACTTCGAGCATGATGTTACGGAAGCTCCGGGTCATGCCATGGAGCTGGCTAAATCAGCGGTTGGGAAGGGCTGTGAGGTGGTTGTTTCTGTGGGGGGTGACGGGACAATACATGAGATTGTGAATGGCTTGTATGAGGCTGGTGGGAGTTCTAATGTGGCAGTGGGAATCGTAAATACGGGAACGGGCGCCGATTATATCCGTACAATCGGCGTACCTCGCCGCTATAAAGATGCTTGCAAGTGTCTTCTGAGTCCGAACAGGCGCTCAGTGGACCTTGGCGTTGTCGAATATACGAAGAATGGGCAACGAATGAAACGGTTGTTTGTCAATTTTGCTGGTATTGGCTTCGATGCCGAAGTTGTCAGGGCAACTACCGAGAAGTTTAAGGCTCTGGGTGATATGCCCTCCTATCTGATGGGCTTATTCTCTACCCTCATGTCC
>CAZUEB010000195.1:0-3222 GCA_964619115.1 uncultured Dehalococcoidales bacterium | reverse complement strand
CTGGGTATCGTAAAGATGGACATATTGGCGTTGCCTACGATAACAGTGATTGAGGACACCATCGAAAATATAAAGCAAGCCCATGGCCTAGAGATCGATATAGATGACATACCAAAAGATGACCCTAAAGCCTTTGCCATGCTAAAGGAAGCCAAAACGATTGGCCTCTTTCAACTGGAATCACCGGCACAGCGAGAGATGGCAGGAAGGCTTCTGCCGGAACGTTTCGAAGACATCATAGTCTCCATTTCACTGGTACGTCCGGGGCCGCTTAAGTCCAATATGGACAAGGTATACCTGGCACGAAGGCACGGCATGGAACCAGTGGCATATCTCCATCCGAAGCTGAAGAATGCCCTTGAAGAAACGCTGGGCGTAATACTCTACCAGGAGCAGGTGTTGAAAGTTGCCCATGACCTGGCGGGAATGAGCTATGCCGAGGCAGATGGTTTCAGGCGAGCCATGACCCACGACCGCACGATAGAAGAGATGGAGAAGATGCGGGATTCCTTTATCTCATGTGCCAGAAGGAATGGTGTGAGCCGGGCCGTTGCCGAGAAGGTCTTTGAGCAACTTGCCGCCTTCGCTGCATATGGATTCTGCAAGGCTCATGCAGTCGCTTACGCAATACTGTCTTACCAGACTCTCTGGCTTAAATGTCACTATCCGGCAGAGTTCTTCGCCGCACTGCTGTCCAACCAGCCTATGGGCTACTATACTCCCAATGTCCTAGTAGCTGATGCCAGGAGATTTGGAATAAAGATTTTGCCTCTGGATGTTAACGAATCCTTTGACTGCTACACGGTGCAAGATGGAGCCATAAGAATCGGCTTTTGCCAGCTAAAGGGTATGACACACGAAGCCATGAATTCGATTCTAAAGGAAAGACTAAAAGATAGATTCAGTTCCTTGAGGGATCTTGTACTGAGAACAAACATCAATCAACCTGTTATGGAGAATCTGATTAAGATCGGTGCCTGTGCCTCATTTGGCAGCCGAGAATCGTTACTTCTTGAGCTATCTGATTTGCTTCAAATAAGGCACAAATTAGGTATAGGGAAAAGACCTCTCTTCGAATTTGAAAAGCAGGGGGCATGTGTTAATAATTGTGACCACTACGATAGCCCAAGAGGTAAGATGTTGTTGGAAAGAGAGTTACTTTGTCTTGATCTATCTGCCCATCCATTGGACTTTTGCAATTTGAATGATGGGTTTACCCGCATAAAGGACCTATCAGCAGTAGCCACCGGAAAGACAGTTAGGATTGCAGGGTCAGTTATTCGCTACCAAACACCGCCTACCAGAAATGGAAAGAGGGTGGTCTACATAATCATAGAGGATGGAACTGGCGTAGTTGATGTGACGGTGTTCAGTGATGTTCAAGAGAGATGTGGACACGTTTTGTTCAAGGAAGGATGGCTGCTAGTCAAAGGCAAAATTCAAAGGAGAGGCCCGAAAGCATTGTCGGTGATTGCACAAGATTTAGCCCCCCTAGCAGTGGAGTTGATGGTTTCCCAGGTACATATTGGGTAGCATATTATCATATTGGTTAGGCCATCAATTGGAAAAACCGTCAGTGATTTTATGTGCGCTTTATGCAAAATGTAGGCCCGTTAACTGACCAGATTTACTTAAATGTACTGCTGAGTGTATATGCATACTCGATTGGGTTAAGCGGGAAAACCTCACGGCGTAACTGTGACCGTTCCAGACCATCTGTCAAGCTCTTTGCCGTCATACTTTATGGTGTAGGTTACTGTGTTAGCGCCGGCTTGTGAATACTGGAACTGATGGGGCACCTCGATCGAACTTCTGGCAGGTACTTTGACGGTTCCTTTGACCGGCTTTCTGTAAAGCTCTTTCGCCAGGTCAGAGTCCCCGAAATACTCAATGGCAACTTCAACACTTTCATTATTAGTCAACACAAGCACATGATTAATGTTCTTAAGCCCGATGTAGCCCAACGAGACAGTGCTCGGCAACACCACGCGCTCGATTCTGATATCTGGCTGTAACTGGGGCATTGGCGAAGGCGCAGGCTCTTGGTTCGACCATATCCGGAAGCAGACACGCAAGTTCGCCCCCTTCTCATCAGCATAAGACCCTATCCCCCAGTTTTGCGATGGGTACCAGGTGTTTTCATATTCGCCCAGATACCATTGCCCCGGCAACGAATCCAATATCATCTTGATGTTGCCCGCTCCGGCCTGCCCCAACTGATCAAGAACAGACATGAAGCTTCTTTCGAAATCTATATCTGGATCCACGTCGTATGCCCTGATGGAAAGCTTAAGGTAGTCGGCTGCAGACTCGATGCGCAGGCCCTTGACGTTTACTTCCCATACATTGAAGTCCTTCATCTTATGGTAGCCCGTAAATGGAACAGTGCGTTCAACTACTGTTCTGCCATCACTCATTACCACGACCAATTTTACCATCGCCTGGTGTGGGCTTAGGGGATGGCGGTTATAGGCAGACAGGATCCCTACAGAGTCGATAGCCAAGTTTAATGTTGGCTCGCTTTGTTGTGTAGATGAAGATGAAGATGCAGGTGCAGGTGCGGGTGTAGGTGTGGCTTGTGGTTGGGCGTAATCCTGCTGGCTTGGGGTTGTCGGTGGGTAGGCTGTTTGCCCGGTTTGATCCTGCTGTGGTGCTGGATAGCTGATGGGCTGGTAGAGTGGTGCGCACCCTATAAGCACAAGGACAAGCAGAAGGACTATCGCCAGCGCACAGCTTGTTCTTGCCATCACATCCTCCTGGCCGAATCACTTCTATTATAACATAAAATATTCGCCACGTGAATATTTTCTACAAGAATATTAGCTACTATTTCATGTGTGAAGAAGAACATAGTGGGCACGCGTGTTAGGGAAGCCAGGAAGGCGGCCAAGCCTCAAATCACCCAGTCAGACCTTGTAGCCCGCCTGCAGGCAGAAGGGCTAGCGATGGATCAGTCTAAGTTGTCTAAGATAGAGAACGGGCAGCGCCCGGTCAGTGATATAGAGATTGTCGCCTTGGCTAAGGTGCTGAAAGTATCAGTAGCCTGGCTAGTTAGCGAAGTCGAAGGTACACCTACATGATGGCTAAAGGAACTTAGAGAAAGCTAGAAGCAATCCCACTAGACTAGATTTTTCTTTTTAATCGTGATGTTCTGCCGGAACTATACCTCTACCCCAGAGCGAAGTGCTACGAAATATGCTCCCTGAACAATAGACCATTTTA
>CAZUEB010000194.1:0-3227 GCA_964619115.1 uncultured Dehalococcoidales bacterium | reverse complement strand
GCAATGGACATAGAAGTGGTCTACCCCGAGAACTACGGCGCTGCCCTGGCAGCCTTCGGAGTCGCTCAGAAATACCTGGACATAGCTGATGCCGATGGCTACCCTACACACCTGTGTGGCTATAGCCGGGCTAATATCGGCTATGCATCCAGGATGATGAAAGAAATGGGAGGTGAAATACCACCGGATGCTCCACTGGGTGGCATGCCCAAACCGGTATTCCTCATGGCATCAACTGCTGTATGTGATGCCAGGTACAAATGGTTTCAGGCGCTGGGTCAGTACATGGATGCACCAGTATGGACATTTGAAGCCCCGGTACCCGGTCTGAAAGAATTCTTCATGGAAGGCACCCTTGAGCGAATGGTTGACATGGGAGTCACGCACCTCAGGGACTTCATTGCCTTCGTGGAACGCATCGTGGGCAAGAAAATGGACTGGGACAAATTCAGCGAAACAGTCGACTTGATTGTGGAGATAAACCGCGTGTTGCACGAGACCAGCGAATTACGCAAAGCGAAGCCATGCCCTATGCACAGCAGAGATTTCTGGAGCGCTATGACCCCGGCACTGATGCTGATGGGCGATATCAAGGACTCTCTAAAATGTTACTACGACCTGTATAACGAAGTGAAAGAGCTGGCGGATAACCACATGGGAGCTATTGAGAATGAGAAGTATCGCATGGTATTCGCCGAGCTCCCGCCCTGGCATAGCCTGGCATTTTTCGATAGATTGGCGGAGAGGGGTTGGAACTTCGTTATTGAAAGCGTCGGCTACCATCCGCCTATTCCCCTGGACCTGAGCGGCGTCAAAGACCCCGTGGAAAAAATCACCAGGTTCAACCTCCAGAAATTCCTCGGCTTGTATACGGACGCCAAGGAGCATAATGTTACCGAGGGCGCCCTTGCCTATCCTTATTTAAAATTTGTTCGTGAATGGAGATGCGATGGGGCACTTCTCCACCCACTCATCAGCTGCCGCAGCGCCTCCACACATCTACCCTACGTGGCTAACATGCTGATGGAGCTGGTGAAAGTGCCTTCGCTGACAATCGAAGGGGACATCGTAGACCTCAGGCTATTCGACATGGAGGATGCCTTAGCCAAGGCAGAGCCGTTCGAGGAAACCATGGAGCACTACCGGCAGGTCAGGAAACAGGAAGGCATGGACTGGTGAAGGTTTATTTTTCCCCTCCCTCTATCTCCCTCCCACCAGGGGAGGGAGGATTAGATAGAAATACAAAGACCTTAAACGTAGAGAGGTTTCAGCAATGTCAGACAAAAGCACAGGACTGAGCAAAGCCCAGGAGATTTACCTGAACCGGCCGCAGAGAGTCAAAGAGCTTAAAGCTGCGGGTAAAACGATAATTGGCTATCCCTGTGCCTATGTCCCTCTGGAGATGCTCACCGCTCTTGACCTGGTGCCATACCGAATATACGGCAGCATAAAAGACCCTATCACCGAGGCAGATAGAGCCCTGCCCACATCATTCTGCCCCTTTATCCGCAGCTGTATCGACCGCTCCTTAAAAGGCAAAGACGACTTTGTGGACGGGCTGGTCACGGCGCATTCATGTGACCCGCAACATAGAACTGCCCACGTCTGGGAATCCTACGTTAAATATTCATATACCCACTTCATAGATATGCCTGGAACCGTTCGCGCCGACTCACTGGAATACTTCAAGGGTCAGCTGGACGACTTCAAGAAAACGCTGGAGGCTTTCACCGGCAAAAAGCTATCGCCGGACAGGTTAAAGACAGCTACAAAATACCACAATCAGCAGCGTTCCCTGGTAAAAGAACTATACCGGCTAACCAAACCGAGTCCGCCGCTGGTCTCGGGAACTGAAATCCTACAGGTAATAAAGGCATTGATGAGCCTGCCCGTCACCGAGGGGAACGGGCTATTGACCCAGGTCATAAACGAGGTGAAAAGTCGCAAGGATGGGCCGGCTAAAAAACCAGCACGCCTCTTAGTCTGGAGCAGCACTTCAGACGATACTGACATTATGCAGATATTTGAATCCGGGGCAAATGTGGTCATGGACGACAGCTGCGGCGGCTTCAGACCCTTCAGGGCTGAGGTAAAGCTAACTGATGACCCCATAGACGGGCTGGCTGATTACTATCTAAACGAGATAACCTGTGCCCGCACCTTCAGGCAGGCTAAGCTGGGCGAGACCACGAAGGACTACGCCCGCGACCTGCAAAGCCGCTTCGGCTACTTTAAAAGCATCGCTAAAGACTGGAAAATCAACGGAGCTATACTGTTTCTAGTCAGGTATTGCGACCCCTTTGCCTTTGAAATGCCTGCGCTCAAGGATTACCTGGAGGGAATCAGCGTTCCCAGCATATATATAGAATATGATTACACCATAGGAGCTTTAGCCCCCATAAGAACCAGGGTTGAAGCTTTCCTTGAAACCATTAGCTAAAGAAATCAGAGGTCCGATTGTACTTCGCCGGTATCGACATAGGTTCCACCATGACCAAAGCCGTGCTCATGGACACGAATGGCACGATTTTGTCTGTCATCAAAGGCCCGACAGGCCCAGAACACCGCCAGCTCGCCAACGAGGTTATGAGAATGGCGCTGGAACAAGCCGGCGTGCCGCTTGAACAGGTCGCCTACATCGTGGCTACGGGCTACGGACGACTGAACGTTCCCTTCGCCGACCGCCAGATAACAGAGCTCTCCTGCCATGCCAGGGGCGTATCCAGTTTATTTCCCAACGTCAGAACTGCCATTGATATAGGCGGTCAGGACGCCAAGTGCATGAAAATTCATAACGGCAAGCTGGCAGATTTCGTTATGAACGACAAATGTGCCGCCGGAACGGGCAGGTTTCTTGAAGTCATCGCCGCCACGCTGGGCATAAAGCTTGAAGACCTGGGAACTCTATCCCTCAAATCCACCAAAAAGGTAGCAATTAGCAACTTTTGTACCATATTTGCCCAGCAAGAAATAGTGGCTCGGCTGTCTGAGGGAGAGAAAGCAGAGGACATTATAGCCGGCATGCATGATGCCCTGGTCAGCCGTGTGGCGGCGCTGGCGCACAGGCTCAGGGTAGAGCCTGACGTGGTGCTTACCGGCGGCGTGGCTAGAAACAGCGGCATGGTCAAAGCGATGAAAGAAAGCCTGAACTGCGAAATCCTCGTTCCCCCGGACCCCCTGATTACCGGCGCCATTGGTGCCGCCATACTGGCAAAGGAAACCTATAC
>CAZUEB010000193.1:0-3244 GCA_964619115.1 uncultured Dehalococcoidales bacterium | reverse complement strand
AGATATATAGCATATCGGATAGGTTGCAAGCTAAAGTAGGTGTAAGCAAATTAAATGAACAGAACCCTATAATTGAACGAGGCGTTCAAATCAAGGTCGCACAGGGCAAATCGTCTATTATATGGAACTCAATTGTTTTAGACATCACAGCAGAGGATGTAGCTGATTCTGAAAAAGGGATTGATTATTTATTGTCATTGATTGAACTTGTTAATTCGGAAATAGCAATTAATGAGATAAGCTGGAGACGTTTCATGACTTGTTGGATATTGCCAAAACCAGAATATGATTTTAAATCATTAGAACAAAAATATAGACAAATAATGTTGGCTCAAAATAGCATTAGTAATTCTGCTTTTGATTCAAGCTCTATTTTTGATATTAAAGCGAAAAAGGGGTTTCTACATCATCAAAGTGGGGCTATGGAGCCATCTCAGTTGTATAGAACTTATCTACGTTATCGGTTAGATTCCACACCTAGAACTTTTCTTTTCTTAGAAGCTAGTATTTGGGATAATGATTTGATAAAATACTCTAAGAGTGAAATGAAGCAGTTTATGTTGAATTGCTTACCAACTTGTATAAACCATAGCCTAGAGTTTGAACAAATTTGGGAGGGGCAACTATGAGTAGTACAGAGGTAGCCGCATGGCGAGAAGCTATTTCTTACAAACGTGAAGAATTTGTTGAACTATTAGACATTGATTTAAGTAGACCTAAAAGTAACACTCTTCTGAGTATCTATCCTATGTTTATTTGTATTACAAGTATATTAGCGGTATTTTTTGCAGCCTCGCTTGTTGCAACATTAACATCTCAATATTTCTTAGATTGGGCTAGTGCATTAGTTGGACTTATTGGGACTGCTGGTTTATCACTTGTAGGTTTGTTTTCTAAGTTGCAATTACGGAAATGAATTTTAGAAATCTTGAGAACTTAACACAAGGAATTTCAGATATAGGGCGGGCTCTAGCAAGCAAAGACTTGACAGAGCCCGCAAATATTGAAGCACTTGTTGACGTAGTTCTTTGGATAGCAGTTTTAGCAATCGTTTTGATTTTAGCTTGTAGCGGTGAAGCTGGTTATTTTACTCTCTTCTGCATGGCGTTTGGTTTTACAATTGTTTCTATGATTTGGCTGGTTATCCATTACACAATATTACGTGTATCGAAAAAACGATAAATACAATTAATAAAATCCTCTCTGCATCTATTTTCCCCCATTGTGTTAATATCATAAAACCTCACCAACCACAACCGAGCAGCTCCCTCACTGATAAACAGGGTTTTATTTGTCTCTGGTGCTTATGTGCTTACCTCACCCCTGCCCCCTCTCCAATTCTTTCCCCCTCTCAAACATTATTAAAATGGAATACAAAGGACCATCCTGTTTGAGGGGGGACCAAGGGGGTGAGCGAAAGAAAAACCAGATGCAAACAGAACCTTGAATAAGAAGAATTGACTTAAAATCGGATTTATAGTAGAGTCCCTGTGCCTGATATTCCAGCCATCTTTTCACAAAAAATTTGAACATTCTGGCTTTTTGTTGTACCCTGATTTGGCTGGTGATAAAATGATGCTGGCGATTTTAGACACGCTTTAAAAATTCAGGAAAAGGAGGGTGAAAAACCGGTAAAATCTAGGCTAGTAAAGCAGCTTTTGAGAAGAGTTAGCCCATAGCGAATAATCAATGGAGGTAAAAATGGCAGACATTAAGGTCGTGGGTGTAGTCGCCAAGATTTTAAAAGAGGAGGGTGTAGACTGGTATGCCGCTGTTCATGGTGGCCATGTCTGGCAGCTCCAGGTGGCCCTGGACAGGGCTGGCATAAATTGCTACCACATGCGGCATGAGCAGTCCGGTGTCTATATGGCTGACGGCTGGGCCAGAGCCAGCGGTAAAGTAGGCGTGGCCATGGGTACAGCCGGACCTGGCTTTGGCAACATGATATCGGCTATGTACCAGGCCTATCTGGCCAGGAGCCCGGTCATTTGCCTTCTCGGGCAGCATGCCACGGAAGAAGATGGCTGGGGCCCTTTCCAGGAGGCGTATGCCGAACCGTTATCCGGTCATTTCACCAAGTGGACCAGGCGCATCATTGACCCGTCTATGGCCGCTTACTTCACTCAGAAAGCCGTCCGGGATGCTACCACCTACCCGTGTGGGCCGGTGGCCCTTGAGTTACCGGTGAATATTCAGGGCAGGCTAGCCGGGGACGAGAATTCGTTGCGGGGCTACTTGCCGCATGGTATGTGTGCTGCCCCGACCCCACCCGCCGGCGACCCCCAGGCAATAGAAAAAGCGACACGCATGTTGCTGGAAGCTAAAAAACCGGTGATTATTGGCGGTGATGGTATTTACTGGTCCAATGCCTCGGCGGAGCTCAGGGAATTCGTTGAGCTGCTTAGCATTCCGGTATTGACCCGGAGAATGGGGCGGGGTGCCGTGCCCGAAGACCACCCGTTAGCCTTTGGCGCCGGCTACCGCAGACCTATTCAGATGCAGTCTGACGTGATTGCCGTCTTCGGCTTGAGAATGAATATGCTTGAGGGCTTTGGCATGCCACCGCGTTTTCCAGTGGAGAATGTCAGGTATATTCAGGTATCGGAAGACCCGGAGGAGTTGACCACCCGGCTGTCCAGCGAGTTATCAATTTTTGGCAGCCCCAAGCCGGTTCTGAGGCAGATGATTGACTGTGCCAAGGACATTATGAAGAAGAAGCCGGACAGAAAAGAGTGGTTAGCCATAGTCAAAAAGGTGAGGGCAGAAGACGCTGCCAAGGAAAAGGCGCTTCTAGATGAGGTGCGCAATAAAAAGCCGATTAATCCTCACTTTGTGGCCGCTGAGCTTTGTGATTTCCTGGACAGAGATGCCACCATTATCCTTGACTCTTACTCCATGGCCGGGTTTGCCACGGACAAGATAAAGGCCTATTTTGCCGGACATATACTGGATGGTGCCACCTGGAGCGGTGTTGGCCACGGCGTGGGCATCGCCATGGGCGCCCAGTTAGCCAGACCAGGTAAGCAGGTGGTCGACCTCTTGGGCGATGGCGGCATGGGGATTGCCGGCTTTGATATTGAGACCGCGGCCCGCTATAAAATCCCGGCCTGTTATCTGCTTTTAAACAACAGCAGCTGGATGGGTTACGAGGCGCAAAAGGGAATTCTGCCGCAGGACGTGAAGCATTGCGACTGGAGCATGCTGCCCGATATCAGGTACGATAAGATATTCGCCGAGATGGGCT
>CAZUEB010000192.1:0-3244 GCA_964619115.1 uncultured Dehalococcoidales bacterium | reverse complement strand
AACAGGTAGTGCTTGTTGACGACGTATTCTACACCGGGCGCAGTATCCGCGCCGCAATGGATGCCCTTATAGACTTAGGACGACCTCAATCCATTCAGCTAGCAGTTCTCATCGACCGCGGTCATCGCGAACTACCTATACGCGCCGACTACGTGGGCAAAAATATACCCACCTCGAAGAATGAGGAAATAAAAGTATACGTTAAAGAGGTAGATGGCGAGGACAAGGTGACTATAATTGCACCGGGCAAGGAGGTGACCGATGAAAACGATTGAACCGGGTGCGGGCATTGCCACTCCAGATACCTTTCCACCACCACCTATAGCAGTCTGGCAACATCGTCATATACTCGACCTGGATGACTTCACCCGGGAAGAAATAGAGCTTGTATTAGACACAGCCGACGCCATGTCAGAAGTGCTGACCAGAGAAGTAAGAAAGGTGCCGACGTTAAGAGGCAAGACGGTCGTTACCATGTTCTACGAGCCGAGCACACGTACCCGTGCCTCATTCGAGCTGGCAGCTAAAAATCTGAGCGCTGATACGGTAAGTCTCGATGCTTCCAAAAGCAGCGTCACCAAGGGGGAATCCTTGATTGACAGCTTACGTACCATCCAGGCATTGGGCGCCGATTTTATAGTCATGCGCCATTCACAATCTGGAGCCCCTTATCTCGCCACGCAGCACGTCAACTGCAGCATAATAAATGCCGGAGACGGATGGCATGCCCACCCCTCCCAAGCCCTCCTGGACATCTACACCATCCGACGCCACTCAGGCAAACTGGACAATCTGAAAGTAGCAATCGTGGGAGACATTATGCATAGCCGTGTAGCCCGCTCCAACATATGGGGCATGAGCACCATGGGAGCCAGGATAGTACTCTGCGCTCCTAATACACTTTTACCACGATACATGGAGAACTTCCTGGCTAAATGCCAGCTACCGCATATCAGCATCGAAACAGATATTGAGCCTGCCCTGGAAGATGCCGACGTGGTAATGCCATTGAGACTGCAGATGGAAAGACAACAAAGCGGCTTACTGCCCAGCCTGCGGGAGTATATCCAGCTTTATCAGCTAACTACGGAACGGCTCTCTCTCGCCAGACAAAACGTCCTGGTTATGCACCCCGGACCTATTAACGAGGGCATTGAAATCAGCCCCGAGGTCGCCCATGGGGCTCAATCTGTAATCGAAGAGCAGGTATCCAACGGTGTAGCCATACGCATGGCATTGCTCTATCTAATCGCCGGAGGTAAAAACAAATAATGTCCACTACCCTGCTAATAAGCGGCGGCCGTATCATCGACCCCAGCCAGGGAATAGACAAGGTTGCTGACCTGCTCATCACCAAAGGTAAGATCGCCTGGATTGGAGATAAAAGCAAAGCACCATCACAGCCCGACCTGACCTCCATCGATGCCACCGGACTTACTGTCTGCCCCGGGTTTGTCGACCTCCACTGCCATCTCCGCGAGCCGGGCTTTGAAGACAGGGAAACTATCGCCACCGGCACTAAAGCTGCCGCTAAAGGAGGTTTCACCACCATCTGTTGCATGCCGAACACAAATCCCCCTCTGGACACTCAGACTTCCATAGATTATGTAAAGAAGATGACTGAGATTGAGGGCACGGTGCAAGTGTTGCCCATAGGCTGCATCACCAAAGGAAGACAGGGCAAAGAGCTAACTGAAATGAACGAGCTGGCTAAGGTAGGAGTTATCGGTTTCAGTGACGATGGTGACCCTGTATCCAGCTCACGCATTATGTCAATGGCTATGGACTATAGCCAGGACTTAGGCTTGCCGATTATCGACCACTGCGAAGATAAAGAATTGAGTGACGGCGGTTTTATGAACGATGGCTGGGTATCAGCGCGACTGGGACTTAAAGGCATACCTAAAGCTGCCGAGGAGATTATAATCGCCCGTGACCTTGCCCTGGCACAACTAACAGGCGCCAAACTCCATGTCGCCCATGTCAGTACGGAGGGCTCAGTAGAACTTATCCGCCGGGCTAAAGAAAAAGGTGTCTCAGTCACCGCCGAAGTCACCCCCCACCACCTGACCCTTACAGAAGAACGAGTTATGGGCAGCCAACTGACATACGATACCAACGCTAAAGTCAACCCCCCACTGCGCACCAAAGAAGACATCGCCGCCTTAATCCAGGGGCTTAAAGATGGTACTATCGATGCCATCGCCACAGACCACGCTCCTCACACACTGGTAGATAAAATGTGCGAATTCGGGCTGGCAGCTTTCGGTATCAGCGGGCTGGAAACAGCGCTCGCCTGCCTCATGAGCCTGGTACATGGCGGACAACTGGACCTGAAAACTCTAATCTCTAAACTTACGTCTGAGCCAGCCAGAATCATCGGCACCAGATATGGAGAACTGGGTATATTAAAGCCCGGCTGTCGAGCTGATATCACTCTTTTCGACCCCAACAAGGAATGGATAGTCGACTGCCAGGACTTCGTTTCTAAAGGCAAGAATACCCCATTCGATGGCTGCCATTTCAAAGGCAGGGTAAGCATGACCATATTGTCCGGAAAAGTAATCTACAGAGACAATTCAGCGTAAAAAGAAGGAGAGCGGCTCTGTATGCCAAGGCGTAACGACATCAAGAAGGTAATGATTATCGGCTCAGGACCTATCGTAATAGGACAGGCCTGCGAATTCGACTACTCCGGGACACAGGCTTGCAAAGCTCTCCGAAGTCTGGGCTATGAAATCGTACTGGTAAATTCAAATCCGGCGACTATTATGACCGACCCTGGAATGGCAGACGTCACTTATATCGAGCCGCTCAACCTGGAAATGATGACCCAGATTATTGAAAAGGAACGACCTGATGCTCTGCTGCCTAACCTGGGTGGTCAAACAGGTCTCAATCTCAGCGCTGAGTTGTCACGTGCAGGTGTCCTTGACAAATACGGAGTCAAAGTCATCGGTGTTGACGTCGACGCCATTAAAAGCGGCGAGGACCGTATCACATTTAAAGAGACTATGAACCGCCTGGGAATAGATATGCCCCAAAGTCAAGCAGTCTACAGCGTTGAGGACGCGGAAAAGGTCGCCGCTGAGCTCGGATATCCCGTAGTCATCCGCCCTGCATATACCATGGGCGGAACCGGCGGTGGTCTTGTCTACAACGTGGAAGAATTACGCACCGTTGCCAGTCGCGGCATTTCGGCAAGCCTTATCGGGCAGGTACTGGTAGAAGAATCAGTTCTGGG
>CAZUEB010000191.1:0-3252 GCA_964619115.1 uncultured Dehalococcoidales bacterium | reverse complement strand
TGGGTGGAGGTTAGCCGAGTCTGGTTAGTACCATCATCATTCATGATGTATATCTCGCGATTGCCGTCTCTTCTGGAGACAAAGGCAATTTTCTGGCCACCAACTGCTGTCCATGACCAGGCTGGGGAACCGTCATAGGCGGGAATATTGGTGAGTCGGTATTGATTACTGCCATTAGGATTCATAATGTATATTTCCCTATTGCCATTCCGTTCAGATTCGAAGGCAATCTTTCTAGCCTCAGACACCCACGACCAGGCTGGAAAGCCATTGTAGGCATGAGTCCAGGTTAGCCGAGCTTGTCTGTTACCATCTGCCCTCATGACATATATTTCCTTGTTGCCATCCCGCTCCGATTCAAAGGCGATTTTAGTGCCGTCAGTTGACCATGCCGGGAAGCCATCGTAAGCAGGGTTCTTGGTAAGCCGAGTCTGGTCGGTGCCATCCGGGTTCATAGTGTATATTTCCCTATTGCCATCCCGTTCCGATTCAAAAGCAATAAGAGGCTGTGCCTCGCGCGCGGTGGCGCAGCCTAAGCTTAATGTGCATATAACCATGATGAACGCCAGTAAAATGCGTGTATGATACATCCGTCTCAGCCCCTTTCTACGCTTCATTGATTCCCTTGCAGGAGAAATGTATAGCTGAACCTGAATTCATTCGTATATTATCACCAGTGAGTAGAGAAAAACAATCCCTCAACGTTATCGTTAATCATTTATCGCCTCTTCTAATGTAGTTTGCCTGATTAGAGGAACAGTGCCATCATGAGTATGTAGTATAGGGGATGTACAGGTTCATTAATTGAATTGTCATACCGTATTTTGATATAGTTTTCGGTGATGTCGCGCTTTTCCATTTTATCATTGGGTTTGGCGTTTCTGCTTATTATACTCCAAAGTGCCTGGACCTCATGTGGTTGTTCTGGAGTTAATACAGCCACTCCTGCGCTCGAGCCCGACTGGATTGTCTGGTCAGCATCCGAGGTTGAACTATTAAAGGGAGCCCAAGAACGCATCCAGAGATATCGCCAGGGAGAAGCGAAAGTAGTGGTGGTTGATAGCAGGGGTAAACCGCTCAAAGACGCAGTAGTATACGTGGAAATGCTGAAGCATGACTTCCTTTTCGGCTCAGGATTATTCAAATTGTGTAGCATTGATGACGAGGCACTGGAGCAGGCTTATCGCAAGGAGTTTGCCCAGCTGTTCAACTATGCTACTCTTCCCTTCTACTGGAGTGACTACGAGCCATCGCCAGACGGCTGCCAGGAGACTAATCTCAAGGGCTTGGCAGGTTGGGCGAAAGAGCAGGGTTTGGTTACCTGCGGTCACCCTCTGGTATGGACGCAATCAGTGCCATCCTGGCTACCAACGAGCAATGAAGAGTTTGAGCGGTCTTTATATACTAGAGTGGCTACAACAGTGAGGGATTTCAAGGGACTCATTGATTTCTGGGATGTAGTCAATGAACCAACGCTGGCAGCCCGGTATGAGAACCCTGTGGGGCAGTGGATGAAGGCTCGAACTCCAGCACTGGCTGCGGCTACCGCCCTGGGTTGGGCGCGTGATAATTCTCGAGGTGCGTCCTTGATAGTCAACGATTTTCGCACTGACGATGCGTACTATTACTTGCTAAATGACATACAGCAACAAGGTGGTCAGTTTGATGTCATCGGAATTCAGACCCACATGCATACGGGAACCTATCCATTAGACCAGGTTTGGGCAATCTGTGAACGCTATAAAGAGCTGGGCGTACCGCTTCACTTCACTGAGGTTACTGTCCTGAGCGGAGATTTAAAGCGTGATAGCGACTGGATAAGCTTTCACCCAGGATGGGAAACGACGTCCGATGGTGAGAATACACAGGCAGCCTATGTGGAAGCTCTTTACAGGCTCTTATTCAGCCACCCCTCGGTGCAAGCTATCACGTGGTGGGATTTTTCTGACCTTGGGGCATGGCAGGGAGCTCCTGCGGGATTGCTCCGAAAAGATATGACCCCCAAACCAGCATATAATCGCCTGATGAAGCTTATACACGAAGAGTGGTGGACACGTGAAGAAATCAAAACCAATTTTCTGGGTAAGGCAGGTTTTAGAGGTTTCTATGGGCAGTATAGGCTCACAGTGCTAAAAGGGGATACACGAATTGAAGAGGTGGTATATCTTAAGCAGGGGCAGGAAAACGTCTTTGAAATACAGGTTGGTGACTGATTCTTTTGTGAAAGTCGCGCCGGCGGATTCTCCGCAATGTTGCAGTAACTAATAGGTTGTCTGTGACGAGCCTCTCACTTGATTAGCTTTCGCTTCCTTAATTCATCCTGAGCTTGTTGAGTTTTGTCATCGAACTGTGCGCTCTCTGACCATTCAATAAGCTGTTTCATCCCTTCTTCGAAGTTAAGCTTCGGTTCGAATTTGAGTTTTGCCCTTATCTTAGATATGTCAGCGTAGCAATGTCTTATGTCTCCAGCTCGGTATTTTGCCGTAAGCTGTGGTTGTAATTTTTTGCTGCACAGCTTAATCAGGATTTTTGCCACTTCGGATATGGTTATCGGTTTACCTGTCCCCACATTGAATGATTCGTAATCTGCCTCGGCAGCATTCATTGCCAGCAAGCTCGCTTGAACTATGTCAGAAACCGAGACAAAATCTCTGGCTTGGCGCCCATCCTCGAAGACTAGGGGGGGACTGTTGTTTTTTATTCTAGATATAAATATGGCACAAACGCCAGTATATGGATTAGACAGAGATTGCCTTGAGCCATAAGTATTAAAGAACCTGAGCGCCACAGTGGGAATCCCGTAGGCTCTGCCTACTGCCAGGCACATCTCCTCCTGGTCCCTCTTTGAGACGGCGTAAACGCTGGTAGGATATAGCGGCTTGTCTTCGTCAGTGTGGACAGGTTTTGCGATTTGACCACATTTGGGACATGCTAATTCCCATTCTGCGGCTTCCAGTTGTGCCTCGCTTCTCAATTTCGGATAGACTATTCCGCAGCCTTTGCATTTGTAAGCACCTTCTCCATATATTGACATAGATGAGGCGATTATTAACTTCTCTATTTTGTGATTTCCGTTCACTATAGTGTCCAGTAGTTTGGCTGTACCACAGGTATTCACCTCTGTATATTTGTGTATTTGGTACATCGATTGACCTACACCCACCGCAGCCGCATAGTGAAATACGACATCAGTATGTTTTAAGGCTTTATTGAGGTCGCCCTCATTTCTGATATCACCTTCGATGAACTCTG
>CAZUEB010000190.1:0-3276 GCA_964619115.1 uncultured Dehalococcoidales bacterium | reverse complement strand
GCCGTCAATATTCAATGCTGGTGTGCCCGTCATAAGGAGGCAATACTATGACGAGCCAGAAACACGATATTATAGTCTTAGGCTCGGGGCTTGCCGGGCTGCGTGCCGCCATAGAAGCTGCCCGAAATCCAGACCTGGATGTTGCCATTGTTTCCAAAGTCCAGCTGATGCGTTCTCACTCAGTCTGCGCCGAAGGCGGTACCGCAGCAGTCATGCAGCCTGATGAAGGAGATAGCTTCGAACTCCACTCCTGGGACACTGTCAGAGGCGCTGACTTTCTCTGCGACCAGGATGTGGTGAAACGCTTCGTCGAAGCGTCACCTGAAGAAATACTGCTATTAGAGCACTGGGGTATACCCTGGTCGCGACGCCCCGACGGACGCATTGCTCAACGACCGTTCGGCGGCCACAGCTATGACCGTGCAGTGTTCGCTGCCGATAAGACCGGCTTCGCCGAAATGCAGGCTTTGTACGATACTTTACAGAAATACGCCAATGTAAGCAGGTATGATGAATGCTACGTCAGTTCCATACTGACAAAAGACAACACATTCTGCGGTGTAACCGCCTGGGACCTGACCAGCGGTGAGTTCTTCCTGATTCAGAGCAAAGCCTTGATTATCGCCACCGGCGGTGCTTGTCGCATGTTCGGCTTCACCACCTACTCTCTTACCGCCACCGGCGATGGTTTGGCCATGGCTTACCGTGCTGGATTACCTATAAAGGACCTGGAGTTCGTCCAGTTTCACCCTACCGGGCTGGTGCCATCCGGCATACTGATTACAGAGGCGGCACGGGGTGAGGGCGGCTACCTGCTCAATAACAAAGATGAGAGATTTATGGAAAGATACGCTCCTTCTAAGATGGAGGTAGCTCCACGAGATATCGTCTCCCGTTCTGAGATGACTGAAATCGAGGAAGGCAGAGGATTCCCGGGACCCGATGGTCTCGATTATATTCATATCGACCTGCGTCATCTCGGCGCCGCTAAAATTAATGAGCGGCTGCCGATGATTCGAGAGGTCGCCATGAAGCTCAACTTCATCGACCCCATATATAAGCCAATACCAATTCGCCCCGCTGCTCATTATTTTATGGGCGGCGTACATACCGACATTAACGGAGCTACAACAATAGAAGGTATCTGGGCAGCCGGAGAGGCTGCCTGTGTATCACTACATGGTGCCAATCGCCTCGGTTCCAACTCAACCGCAGAGTGCCTCGTCTGGGGTAAAATAACCGGAGACGAAGCCGCTAAGTACGCCTCTAAAAATAAGGCTCTTCCTTCCCCACCAAAGGCTGCTACCCTAAAAGACGAAGAGGCTAGAGTTTTTAGCAAGTTTAACCCCGAGGGCAAAGAAAGCGCCTATGCACTACGAAGGGAACTTCAGAGGACAATGGACAGCAAGGTGGGTGTATTCCGCAACGGCCTGGACCTGAAGGCAGCCCTCGATAAGATACAAGAAATAAAGCATCGTTTGCCCGACATAAAGGTCAAAGACTGCGGACGCATATATAATACTGACCTGCTAAGCGCATTAGAAGCCTACAACCTGATTGACCTGGCTGAAATCATCGTAGCCGGAGCTCTGGCCCGCACCGAATCCAGAGGAGCCCACTCTCGGCGGGATTTTCTCAAGCGTGACGATGTCAACTGGCTTAAACACACCCTGGCTCATTACACATCAAAGGGACCGCTGCTCGATTATATCCCCGTAACCATAACCATGTGGCAGCCGGTAGAAAGGAAATATTAGGGAGCTAAATATGAGACAAGTACAGCCACGACAAAACCATCTGGGTATTAGCGGCTGGATATGGGCAGGCAACTACAAGCTAGAACGTTACCTGTACATACTGCACCGCGTGACCGGCCTGGGAATCTTGCTCTTCCTGCTGCTCCATCTCACCATGACAACAGTTTTCCGAATCCAGGGCCAGGATATCTGGGAAGCCACAATGAGCATACTCCACAATCCATGGTTCAAAATCGGCGAATATCTTGTTGTCGTCGCCTTAGTGTACCATTCCTTAAATGGCCTGCGTCTTATCTTGCAAGAACTCGGTTTTCTAATGGGAAAGCCAACCCCGCCAATTTATCCTTATCGAGACTCACTACGCAAAAAGCGCCCCTGGACCATGGCCATTATAGGCATAATTTTAATCCTGTGCCTGGTGTTCTTTTACGATTTCGTCACAGGAGGCTGGTGATGCGCAATACATATCTCTGGTTCATACAACTGGTTACTGGTGTGCTGATAGCAGTGCTAGCAGGCATACACATGGTGCTGATGCACCTCGATGCCATCCTCGGTTTCTTTGGAGTCGATGCCACAGGGATAACCTCCTGGGAATCAATGATACAGCGGTCTAATCAAGGTATATGGGCAAGCCTGTATATAGCTTTACTTGCTGTGGTCCTGTACCACGCCCTCAACGGATTGCGTAACATCATACTGGAGATGACACCATCAGCCAGGACCGAGCGCATCATTACCCGGACTATCGTAGCTTTTGGCATCATAGCCTTCGTCTGGTCTGCCTATGTGCCAATATCGCTGTTATCCGCATAGGAGATATTTGATAATCGTCACTTGTAATTGCGAGCGAGGGTACCCACTCTGGGAACAAATAGCCGCTCATGGTAGAGGTAAATGCCCACTCATGGTGGGAATAAATACCCGCTCATGGTGAGCCTGTCGAATCTGAGCAAGCAGAATGGCTAAATACGGTGAAAACTGACTCATCCTTCGACAAGCTCAGGGTGAGCGACACAGAAGGAGGTATTGTGGATACGCACAAAAACGAACAGATAACGTTCAAAGTCCAGAGATATAACCCTGAAAACGGCAGCAAGCCTCATTTTCAGGAATTCTTGGTACCAGCCAGCCGGGGCATGACGGTACTTGATGGTCTTATATACATAAAAGAGAATCTCGACAGCACGCTGGCTTTTCGTACCTCATGCCGCATGGCAATATGCGGCTCCTGCGGCATGCTCATTAACAATTACCCGCACCTTGCCTGCCACACCCAAATAGAAGAATTCAATTCAAGCAGGTTAACCATCAAACCACTACCAAATCTGCCAGTTATCAAAGACCTGGTAGTTGACCTAAATCCATTCTTCGAAACCCACAAATCAATAAAGCCCTACATCTTACGCCGTGATGGTAAAGAAATGGGAAACCCCACTGCTGAATTCGCCCAGTCGCCCCAGGCATTAGAGTCTTTCCTGCAATTTACCTACTGTATAAAGTGCGGCATCTGCATATC
>CAZUEB010000189.1:0-3287 GCA_964619115.1 uncultured Dehalococcoidales bacterium | reverse complement strand
ACCGAATACGAAACTAATAGATATCTACCTATCTTGTAGCTCAATGTTAAAACTGGTTCATATAACCATGCAGACTAATCTGCGAAGGAGGTGAATATAGAGGATAATGATTGACTACGCCAACAAGAAAAAACAAATGAATACGTCTAATGGGAGGTGAATCATGTCTTACAATTGGGGACCGCACTATATCGTTCCTACTGATGTCCTGAAGAGCTATTCAGGGGCGGTTTTACTGAGAGAGGAATTTGATAAAGAGTTGCTGCGCAAGGAGATGGAAGCACTGGGTATCACCGGGCCTATCGCTAAGATTAGCAACCCGTGGTATTACCGAAAGAAAGGGACAGAAACATGGGTGAAAATCGGGGAGTCATCCGATGAGCACCAAAATTTCCCCATCAGGTGGGACACAACCGTACTGAATAACGGGCAGTACGAGGTGATGGGACTAATGCATGTCTTCGTCAGAAAGAACGGCACGGAAACTGCTATCGCCCGACAAAATATAGTGGAGGTCAATGTTAAAAATTAGATTGTTAAGCAGTTTGTATCGGCTATGCCTTTGGCATCTGCACCACGATTTGTATTTCAACCCGAGGTGCATTTGCCACTTCCCAAAATTACTCGTGGCTAATCATCAAGGTGAATAAAAATGCGCAAGCTACGTATAGGCATGTCTCAAATAAATGTCACCGTGGGCGATTTTGCTGGCAATACACAAAAAATTATAGGCGCCATCGCCGAAGCCAAGGCTTTGGGAGTTGACCTTATCACCTTTCCTGAACTCGCTATATGTGGCTACCCGCCAGAAGACCTCCTGTTTAAACCGCAGTTTATCAAAGAAAACTTGAGATGCCTTGAGAGAATTGTCGAGAGCACCGCTGGACTTGCGGCAATTGTCGGTTTCGTTGACACCAAGGAAGATATCTATAACGCTGCCGCAATTATCAACGACGGCAAGATTTGTAGTGTTTACCACAAGATATACTTGCCAAATTACGGCGTATTCGATGAAAACCGCTATTTTCAGGCTGGTAGAGAATGCCCAGTGCATATAATAGGTGGTGTGGGCGTGGGCGTTAATATATGTGAAGATATATGGTATGAAGCAGGACCAGCTACTGCCCAGGCATATGGTGGAGCAGAGGTAATAGTAAACATAAGTGCTTCACCTTACCACGCCGGTAAACGCAATTTTAGAGAGAGAATGCTGGGAACCCGTGCTTCAGACAATGTAGCCATCGTCGCTTATACCAACCTTGTGGGCGGACAAGATGAGCTGGTTTTCGACGGTAACAGCATGGTATTGAACGAAAAAGGTGAGCTGATAGCTAGAGGCAAACAGTTTGAAGAAGACCTGATAGTGACTGACCTTGATGTGGAAGCCGTTTTCCGCGCTCGTCTACACGACCCCAGATGGAGCAGAGAGGCAATAATGTCACGGGAGCAGCAATGGCAAACAGCCAGAATACCTGTGTCTGAACAACTATCCGTTGCTCCAAAACCAGCGCTACCGACAAGGCAGGCTGAAATACGGGGTCTACCTGGTGAGGTCTATGATGCTCTTGTACTGGGGACTCATGACTATATATTAAAGAACGGCTTTGAAAAGGTGGTAATAGGCCTTTCCGGTGGCATTGATTCCAGTCTGGTGGCTACCATCGCCGTTGATGCGCTAGGAACAGCTAACGTGGTAGGAGTATCAATGCCTTCGAGATATTCTTCTCCCGGGAGCATATCCGACGCCGAGCTTCTAGCCCGGAACCTGGGCATCAGGCACATCAAAATTCCTATTGAGAAAGTATTCCAAGCCTATCTTGATACACTGGTAGACCATTTTGGTGATGCCAAAGCCAACGTAGCTGAGGAGAATATCCAGGCGCGTATCAGGGGCAACATTCTAATGGCTCTATCTAACAAGTTCGGCTGGCTTGTTTTGACCACTGGCAATAAGAGCGAATATGCCACTGGCTACACCACTTTATATGGAGATATGGCTGGTGGTTTTGCTGTAATAAAAGATGTGCCCAAGACTTTAGTCTACCAGCTCGCCGAATACCGTAACTCCATAGCCGGTCATGAGATTTTACCGTCCAGCGTTATAAACAAGGCGCCATCGGCTGAGTTAAGACCTGAGCAGAAGGATATCGATAGCTTGCCATCCTATGAACTGCTCGACCCCGTCCTGACAGCCTATGTAGAAGAAGATAGGAGCATTGAACAGATTATTGGCGCAGGCTTCGAAGAAGAGGTGGTTAAGAAGGCAGCACGACTCGTTGACACCAGCGAATACAAACGACGTCAAGCACCACCGGGAATCAAGATAACGCCTAGAGCCTTTGGTAGAGACCGGAGACTGCCCATTACAAACCGGTTCAGGGGATGTTAGTGTATAATTTAAAGACACCGCTGAGCGAATATAAATGCCAAAGCTCAAAAGACAATATGGGTAAACGTGCCCTTTTAACCTTAGAAGATGGCTCAATTTATGAAGGCTATTCCTTCGGTGCTAAAGATACTACCTATGGCGAAGTAGTTTTCAATACCAGCATGTCCGGATACCAGGAGATGCTGACTGACCCTTCCTACGCTGGTCAGATTTTGGTGCTCACCTATCCTCTCATCGGCAATTATGGAGTTAACGACTCTTATTTCGAATCGAAGCAGGTGCAGGTGAGAGGTCTTGTCGTTAGAGAGCATTGCCCTGTGCCTAGCCATTGGCAAAGCACTGGCAGTTTGTCCGAGTTCTTGCAGACAAATGGAGTCCCCGGGATAAGTGGAGTGGATAGCCGGGCACTAACACGCCGTCTTCGCTCAACAGGGGTGATGATGGGCATCATGACCTCGGAGATGACGCCAGAGGAAACTCTGCAAGAGCTAAAGGGGTTACCACGCTATGATTCCACCGATTTCGTCAAGCAAGTCGCTATTGACAAGAAATATCAGTGGGGCTTGACCTCAGACGACGCTGCCCTCCTACATCACATAGTAATCGTAGACATGGGGTTGAAATATAACATCGCCCGCATATTGACCCAGCTCGGCTGCCTGGTAACTGTTGTCCCCTGCACTATGGCAGTCGAGGATATCCTAAACCTGAGGCCGGATGGCATAGTTCTCTCTCCCGGACCCGGCGACCCGGCTCTCCTCGACTACATTACAAAGACAGTCAGGAAACTAGTACAGCGGAAGCCGGTAATGGGCATTTGTTTAGGGCACCAGCTGATAGGCACAGCTTTTGGTGCCAGGACATTCAAGCTAAAATTCGGTCATCGTGGCGGCAATCA
>CAZUEB010000188.1:0-3302 GCA_964619115.1 uncultured Dehalococcoidales bacterium | reverse complement strand
ATGCAGCCAAACTAACAGCTCTGAAACAGGGCTGCAAAAAGGGACAGGTAATTGCACAAGCTACCAATCTAGCCCGTGACTTGATAAATGAGCCAGCCAATCACATGACGCCAAGTGATATGGCGAAGGTGGCAGAAGGATTGGCTAAAACTTACGGGCTCGAGTTAACTATCTTAGACCGTAAGCAAATGGAAAAGGAAGGTATGGGAGCGCTTCTGGGAGTGGCCCAGGGAAGTCGCCAGCCGCCAAAACTGATAGTGCTGAGTTATAAAGGTGATAAGAAATCGTCTGATACCTTGAGCTTTATTGGCAAAGGTATAACCTTCGATTCTGGCGGCATATCCATCAAGCCATCCGAAAGCATGTTAGATATGAAAGGTGATATGGCAGGTGCTGCTACAGTCATGGCGGCACTGAGCGCTATAGCTCAACTTAAGCCAAAGGTCAATATTACCGCGGTTGTACCAGCTACCGAAAATCTGCCCGGAGGTAACGCTGTAAAGCCGGGCGACGTTTTGAAAGCTATTAATGGCAAGACTATAGAGGTGATAAACACTGATGCTGAAGGAAGACTAATTCTGGCTGATGCCCTGGGCTATGCCGTAAAGCAAGGCTTCTCACCATTGGTCGATATGGCTACCCTTACTGGCGCCTGCCACATAGCACTGGGAGATATTTGTAGCGGGATACTCGGCAATTCCCAGGAATTGATAGACAAGGTTGTTAAGGCTGGTACTGAGGCTGGAGAGCGCCTATGGCAACTGCCGATGTACGAAGAGTATAAAGAGCATAACAAAAGCGATGTAGCTGATATTAAGAATAGCGGTGGCAGATGGGGTGGTGCCATCACCGCGGCACAGTTCCTTTCTGAGTTTGTCAGTGATAAACCCTGGGTGCATATCGATATAGCGGGTACTGCTCAAACGGATAAAGAACGTGGCTACATAGTAAAGGGCGCCACAGGTATCGGCGTGCGAACACTGGTCAACTTTGCGCTGGCTCAAGCAAAATGAGCTAGAAAAGGGAGGCAAATCATGAAAGTAAAATGGCTGGGGCATGCTTCTTTCCTGATTAGCTCTGATACTGGAGTCAAGATTATTACCGACCCTTATCCTCAAGGCAGTGGGCTCAGCTATGCACCGTTCACCGAGGCTGCCGACATCGTTACAGTGAGCCATGACCACTTCGACCACAACAATGTCTCATCAGTACCAGGCAAACCTGAAATAGTCACCGGGAGCGGTACCAAGAACATCAAAGGGGTTCAATTTAAGGGTATCGCTACCCACCATGATGACTCAGAGGGAAAAGAGCGAGGGAATAACACAATATTCTGCTTCTCCGTGGAGGGGATTAAACTCTGCCATTTAGGCGACCTGGGTCACAGACTCAACAAGGAGCAAATTGATGAAATCGGCGATATAGATATATTGCTCATCCCGATTGGAGGCACCTTCACCATCGACGCCAGAATGGCAAGCTCGGTAATAGATGACTTAAAGCCAAAGGTCGCCATACCCATGCATTGCAAGACATCCAAATGCAACTGGCCGCTAAACACTATCGAGGATTTCTTGACTGACAAGAAAAACGTAAGCAATGTGAATTCCAGCGAAGTAGAGTTTAAGGCGGGCGAACTACCACAGGCCGCTGAAATTGTAGTACTGGAGCCAGCATAACAAGACGAAAGCCCAACAAACTGAAGGCATTCACTCAGTCGTAAGTTTCTCCCAGGCTGTGCGTGCAGCTTCCATTTCAGCAGTTCTTTTGCTTTTACCCGAACCGGTCCCCAATGTCCTGTCTCCAAGTGCCACTTCGACGGCAAAAACTTTATCATGGTCAGGACCTGAAACTTCCACAAGACGATAGACCGGAAGTTGCTTATATTTAGCCTGAGTGAATTCCTGTAGCAAAGCTTTATAGTTCCGGCCTGAGCCTTTAGCACTCACTTCCTGAAATCTCTTGCTCAACTTATGAAAAACGAAATCCCTAGCGGCATCTAGACCCTGGTCAAGAAATATAGCCCCAATCAGAGCTTCAAAGACATCGGCAAGGTTAGTTTGTCTCTGCCTTCCTCCACTAACCTCCTCTCCCTTCCCTAGATATAGGTAATTGCCAAGCTTAAGCTCGGCGGCAATCTCCGCCAAAGTCTCTTGCCGGACTAGCGATACGCGGATTTCAGTCAATTCCCCTTCACCAAATTGTGGAAACTCATGATATAGTTTCTCAGCGACTACAAAGCTCAAAAGAGCATCACCGAGAAATTCAAGACGCTCGTTGTCTGGAAGGTGAAAAACTGGATTCTCATTGATATAAGAGGAGTGTATAAAAGCCTGCTGAAGCAGAGATACGTCTCGAAAGGTTATCCCGCTAGCTTGCTGTAAAGCCTGCCAATCAACCAAAGTCGCTCAATCCTTCTCATCTGAGTATAGCAATGAGTTAGCAACGGTGGCAAATCACCTTGGCACATAGAGTGTCACCAGAGTAAAGGGGGCAGCCAATCCCAAGGCAGCACTGGCAAAATTCAGGAATCTGAGCAGTGCGGTACCAAGTATCTACTAAAAAAGTAAGGCGGGGCGTGCAATGTAAAATTACCACGTCCCGCCTCAACTCATTGCCTTATCTGCAATTTTCACTAAAGAGATTCACTACCCCGGTATATTCACAACATCAAAGTCGGCCATCGCCTTCGACTCGGATCAGCCAGTTGATTCCCTGATATTTAACTGGAACTTCGATAATTTCACCCATCCTAGACACACTTGAATGGGTTTCCTCAGGTGATACGGGAGCACTTATATATGGGTTTTTAGGTTTATCATAACCCAAGAAAATGGCGGGAGGAATTTCAGGCACCCAGGGCGAAGGTATTATTTCATCGCCAGACCGTTCACTGTGTGTGACTACTTCCACATAGAAATCACCATTAGCGATGACGTTCGGAACGGCAATCTCTTTCCAGAAAGTCTTCTTTTCATCAAAGAAAGCACGCCACGGAACATCAATTGACCATAGCTGATTGTTTCTACCACTGTCCCAAATCCTCACTGTGACATATCTGTCGACCCAATCGCTCTCATCAACTATATGTGTCTGGACATATAACTCAATTTTCTGTACCTTAAAGGGTACTGCCGGCGGTGAGAAATGGACCATATGCCCCAAATCCCCTGTTACGCTCAATAGGTCTGGAGAAGCAGTTCCTGAATCATACTGGATTTTATATGGCCACTCGTATACATTCAGTATAGCAGCAGATTCCCCAATTTCCAGCTTGTAGCTGCCAGGAACATTCTTAGCTA
>CAZUEB010000187.1:0-3303 GCA_964619115.1 uncultured Dehalococcoidales bacterium | reverse complement strand
CCAGAACTGGACTTAGCCCAAGCACAAGCTGCTCTCCTTCGTTCTATTATACGCCTTAAGGTAGCTGAAAAGAGACGCAGAAAATCGGCATCAGGGCGATAGTTATCCTGCAGTAAATCAACAGGTGATTATCTATCGAAGTCGCAGGAATTTACGATTACCAAAACACTGACCTGCAGTATACCTGACAGGTCAACTATATTATCTCAAGCCTGACACGAATACCTTCTTTAGTCGCCACCACGCGCAGTAGGGTTCGCATCGCCTCAGCAACACGGCCCTGCCTACCAATAACTCTCCCTTTATCATCTGGAGCAACTTCCAACTTCACCACCACCATACCCTTGTCATCAGTTTCCTCAGTAACCCTTACATCATCAGGTGCGTTGACAATTGACTTGGCGATGTACTCTATTATCTCCTTCATTACGATGACTCCTCAGCAGTTGATTTGGTTTTGGCTGTGTCCTTTATCTTTCTCGGTTTTGTTGCTCTCGCCTTCTTAGCATCAGCTGGCTTAAACTTATCCATTACCCCCACCTTAGACAGCAACCTCAATACAGTATCAGTTGGCTTGGCACCATACTTAAGCCACTTCAGTGCTTTTTCTTCATCAACAACAAATGTCTCTGGCTCGGTCAACGGATTATAATGTCCGATGATCTCAATAAAATTGCCATCTCGCGGTGACCTGTGATCAGCCACTACCACTCGGTACATAGGTTTATTTCTAGCGCCAACCCGCCGTAATCTTATCTTTACCATTAGCTACCTGTCTAGGTTAAGCCTCCTTGAAAATTTTGTAGGTTATTATGCAACAAGTTACTTCAACTGTCAATATGTAGCCACTTCCGATGTTGCCACCAGCGAACTCAGCCATTATAATCAAGGATGTGAAAATACAGCAGCTGCACAGTTGGCAAATAAGTATCGCCCAGGCTAAACAGATACAAATAGACATGGCTAGTCGAGTATCACGAAAAAGCGAGGAAATTAAACCTCGTTTTATCGCTGGTATCGATATATCGGCCCCAGATTCAAGAGGGGTTGCCCGAGCTGCCGCGGTCATCCTCAACTACCCCGGGCTCAAGGTGACTGAGATCAAAACCGCCGAGGGTGAAATCCATTTTCCTTATATACCCGGCCTTTTATCTTTCAGAGAGGCCCCTTTGGTATTGACTGTTTGTCAAAAACTATCAACCGAACCCGACCTTATTCTGGCAGATGGCCAAGGAATTGCCCATCCCAGGCGCTTCGGAATCGCTTCACATATAGGTCTACTTCTTAACATACCTACTATAGGTTGTGCCAAATCACGCCTGTGTGGCACTCATGCACCGGTAACCGCTGAAGCCGGTGCTTTCGCCGAGCTTACTGACAACGGTGAGGTTATCGGAGTTGCCCTACGAACTAAAGCTAATGTGAGCCCGATTTACATCTCCATCGGTCACAAGATTGACCTGCCAACAGCCATCCTTTGGGTAATGGATTGTTGCCGTAACCATAGGCTCCCTGAGCCCTCTCGGTTAGCTCACCTTGCTGCTAGCGGCAAATCTATAACCACCACTTACAGTCATCAACAGGCAAATTGCCATAGCCCTTTTAGTTAATCAATCTAAAGCAGAATAGGAGTTGTGAGTAATGCAAGAAGAGAAAGACAAACTGGAAGCTCTAAACCACCGAATCTCAGATATAATGGTGCGCCTTTGACATTCCAGGCAAAGAAAAAGAAATCGCCAAGCTAGAGGCCAAAACCGCTCAGTCAGACTTCTGGCTGGACACGACCAAAGCGAAATCCACCATGCGCCAATTGGGAGCCTCTAAGAATTCAGTCCATACCTGGCGACAACTGGAGAAGAGAATTATCGAACTCCTTGGCATGACGAGACTGGCCATCGAAGAAAATGACCAGTCTCTTCAGGAAGAAATCCAGCGGGATATAGAGGAAATAACCTCTCAACTCGATGATCTGGAAACTCGATTGATTTTGAGCGACGAATATGACAACAGGAATGCCATATTGACTATACATGCTGGTGCCGGCGGCACCGAGTCCCAGGACTGGGCAGAAATGCTGTTAAGGATGTACCTTCGCTGGGCAGAAAGGCGCAAATACAAAGCCGAAATACTAGATACCTCCGTTGGTGACGAAGCCGGTATAAAGAATGCTACTGTGGAAATTAGAGGAGACTATGCTTATGGTTACTTAAAATCAGAGCACGGCGTCCACCGTTTAGTTCGCCTGTCCCCATTCGACGCCGACCACGCCCGTCATACTTCGTTCGTCCTGGTCGAAGTCCTTCCTGAAGCCGAAGAGGAGATAGATATCAAAGTAAATCCTGAGGATTTGAAGATAGACACTTTCAAGTCAAGCGGACCCGGCGGACAACACATGCAAAAAACAAGCAGTGCTGTTAGAATAACACATCTTCCTACGGGTCTAATAGTGAGCTGTCAAAGCCAACGTTCCCAGCGCCAGAACAAAGAGAGTGCCCTCAAGGTGCTTTATGCTCGCCTTCTTGAACTTAATCGTGCCGAGAAGGAAATAGAGAAAGTCAAACTTAAAGGTGAACGAATCGAAGCTGGTTGGGGTAACCAGATTCGAAGCTATGTTCTTCATCCATACAGAATGGTCAAAGATCACCGAACTGACTATGAAACCAGCAATGCAAACGCTGTCCTGGACGGAGAACTCGATGATTTTATCAACATCTATCTCCGTCATAAACTAGGAGTGGGTAAATGAATAAATGGCTCATCCCGATAATCTTGGTTACTCTTCTACTTGTCCTACCATCTATTGTTCACGCACAGGAGGGAATATCTCTGGTAGACAGCATTGCTGAGGTGTATTTCCCCTCTGCCTTGGTCTTCAAGATAGAAGCCGCAAGCCAGAGCGATATCACTAAATTACGTCTCCACTATCAAGTTGAGAGAATGAACTACGCACAGGTCACCAGCGAAGCCTGGCCTGACTTCACCCCATCGCCAAAAGTGGAAACAGAATGGCTATGGGATATGAGAAAAGCCACTCTGCCAGCCGGAACCGCAGTCAAATACTGGTGGACAATCGAAGACGCAAAAGGGAATAGGCTGATAACTTCACCTGAATTAATTCGCTTTGAAGACCTGCGCTATCCCTGGCAAAAGTTAACCATGGGACAAATTGACCTCTTCTGGTACAAAGGCTCTGAATCATTTGCTGGCGAAATTATGGCTTCGTGTCAACAGGCATTGGAAAGACTTTTTAAAGACACTGGCGTATACCCCGAAAAGCCTATAAGTATATTCGTCTATGCTAAC
>CAZUEB010000186.1:0-3384 GCA_964619115.1 uncultured Dehalococcoidales bacterium | reverse complement strand
TGAGCGTAGCGAAGAATCTCAGCCCTGTTTGCATACTGAGCCAGATCCTTCGTCGTCCTTCCAGGGAAGGACTCCTCAGGATGACAGTGGCGAAGGGCTCCCTCAGAATCACATGTCAAGGTGCCGGGACTGCCACGTCGCTTACGCTCCTCGTAATGACTATGAGCGTTCTCATCAAATAGGCTTTAGCCAGTTGACCATAACAATATCGTTCTGTATAATTCTGCTCGGCCATACTGGCTTATAAGAACACAATGAAGAAAGGGGGTGACGCTATGATAATACTGAACCGCCGCACCTGACGCGGGTGCCGGATGCATGTCGTGCATCATTCTCTAGCACCTGCTATGCGGGAAGTCCATAACGTCGCCCTGATGTTCCTGCTTCGCTAACTCTCCATCAGCTCCTCGTTATGGTTATCCGCATGGTAGGAAAATCATAACGAAAGGAGTTTTAATGTCTGCGTTTTCTCGTTTCCTTACCTCCCGCTGGGGTCCGATTATTACTGGCCTGGCCGTAGGAATTCTGGCACCCGTGCTGGTTAAACTGGGCAACCCCGGTAACATGGGAATCTGTGTAGTCTGCTTCAACCGCGACATCGCCGGTGCTCTGGCTTTGCACCGCGCCAGCGTGGTACAGTACATTCGCCCTGAGATAATCGGCTTTGTGCTCGGAGCTCTTATCGCGGCTCTCTCCTTCAGAGAGTTCAAGCCGCGCACCGGCTCGGCACCACTGGTACGTTTTCTGCTGGGCATGTTCGCCGTTTTCGGTGCCCTGGTCTTCTTGGGCTGCCCGTGGCGGGCCTATCTACGCTTGAGCGGTGGTGATTGGACCGCAACCTTCGGCATTTTAGGTCTTATAGCTGGCATCGGCATAGGCATCGGTTTCTTAAAATTCGGATTCAGCCTGGGACGCAACCGTCCGGCGCCAAAAGCTCTGGGATGGGTCATGCCTACCATAATGGTAACCCTGCTTATACTCGTAATACTGGCTCCACAATTCGGACGGGATGCCGAAGGAAATCCAACCGGCCCGATATTTTTCTCCACCACAGGCCCGGGTAGTCAGCACGCTCTGCTTATCATATCGCTGGCTGTCGGGCTCTTCATCGGTTTCCTGGCTCAGCGCAGCCGCTTCTGCACCGTGGGAGCCATACGAGACTCAATCTTGCTCCGCGAAAATCATCTTCTTTACGGCGTCATTGCTTTCATCGTGGCTGCCTTTATCACCAACCTGGCGCTCGGTCAGTTTCACCCCGGCTTCCAGAGCCAGCCGGTAGCTCAGACAAACGAATTGTGGAACTTCGGCGGCATGGTATTAGCCGGTCTTGCCTTCACCCTGGCTGGCGGCTGTCCCGGTCGGCAGCTCTTCCTCACTGGAGAGGGCGATGGCGATGCCGGCATGTTTGTCGCCGGAATGGTTGTAGGTGCTGGATTTTCTCACAACTTCAGCATGGCAAGTTCACCAGCAGGTCCGGCTGCGTTTGGACCGATTGCGGTAACAGTTGGACTGGCTATATGTATCGTCATAGGTCTGACCATGCGGGAAGTAAAAACATAGGAGGTTATGATGAGCGATATAAAGACTGTAGACGCTCGCGGCTTGTCATGCCCACAGCCGCCGATGCTCGCCCGGGAGGCTATGAAAAAAGTGGGCAAGGGAACCATTGAAATTCTGGTAGATTCGATTACCTCGCGTGAAAACGTTTCCCGCTTAGCCAGGAATTCCGGCTGGAACGTCACCATGGAGGAGCAACCCGGAGAAATCTATCGTATAATACTACAAAAATGATTTATCTGGACAGCGCAGCCACATCCTGGCCCAAGCCGCCTGAAGTCTTAAAGGCAATGGTCGATGTACTGGAGCGTGCCGGGGGCAACCCCGGCCGCTCCGGGCACCGCCTATCCATTGAAGCCGCACGCGTGGTATACGATGCCAGGGAAGATATTTCCCGCTTCTTCAACATCAGCGACCCCACGCGAATTATCTTCACCAGCAATGGAACTCAAGCTATAAACATAGTCCTGAAAGGTCTGCTCAAGCCCGGCGACCGCGTCGTTACCAGCTCCATGGAGCATAACGCTGTAATGCGACCGCTACGAAGCCTGGAAGAGCAGGGACTTGTTCTCGATATCGTGCCCTGTGCCCCCGATGGCAGCATAGATGTAAATGATGTCGCCAGGGCGCTAAATTCCACCACCCGCCTCGTGGTCATAAACAATGCCAGCAACGTAGCCGGGACGATATTTCCCGTTGCCGAGGTGGCATCTATGGCTCATCGCGCCGGCGCTATGCTGCTGGTAGATGCCGCACAGACCGCGGGAGTCCTGTCCATAGATATGCAGGCATTCGGAATAGACTTTCTTGCCTTCACCGGGCACAAGGGCTTACAGGGTCCCCCGGGAATCGGCGGACTTATCATCGGCGACCACGTCGACACCTCACAAGTTGAACCTCTAATTCGAGGAGGCACAGGAAGTCAATCGGAGATTGAGGAGCAACCGGAATATCTCCCCGACAAATTTGAGAGCGGTACACCTAACATTGTCGGAATCGCCGGTTTGCGCGCCGGCATAAACTGGATTATGGACAGGGGTATTGAGACAATCCGTGAACAGGAGAAAGAGCTTACCGGCGCTCTCATCGATGGTCTGTCTGATATAGCAGGTGTCCAGATATACGGAACCCGTGACCCCGAAAATACGGTAGCCATCGTATCCGTCACCGTCACGGGCAGGCGCGTATCGGAAATCGGCTTTAAGCTCGATGAAGAACACGGCATCCTGACACGCGTCGGACTGCACTGCGCTCCGGCGGCACATAAAACAATCGGCACCTTCCCTGAAGGTACGGTTCGCCTGGCGCCCGGCGTTTTTACCACACCGAACGAGATTAAAGAGGCAGTGCGGGCAGTAGAGAAAGTGGTTGGCTCATGACAGAATACGGCGTCGTCCTGTTCTACACAACTTCATCGGCTATGCGCGCTGAAAAGCTGCTGACGAAAAAAGGATATACCGTCAAGCTTGTTCCTGTGCCCAGGCAATTCTCCAGCGATTGCGGCATCGCTCTGCGCTTCGACTGGCACCATCACGAGCAGGTCAGGTCAGAACTGGATAAGGCACACGTCGAGATGGACGCCATACATCACCTGTGAAACGGGCTTTCTGAGGCTGTATATGCTGCTAGCCGACCTGTTTAAGCTGTCCCGGGAAGGTCGGCTCGTGTCTTATATCTACCGGTATCGGGTATCTTATGCCGCGCTCATGAGTAGCCTCAAGCCCCCTGATTACGCTGTCGAATAAGTTGATGGGAATAGCGAACGCCATCTCATCATCCTGCGTCATCGCCCAGACTCTATCGCCGTTTCCGGGCAGCACCACCTTC
>CAZUEB010000185.1:0-3387 GCA_964619115.1 uncultured Dehalococcoidales bacterium | reverse complement strand
CCAGACGAAACAAGAACAGCAGCAAACCTCGATGGGAAGTCTGCACTCATGGTGGCCGAGTACCAACAGGTATAGATGCCGTCAGGTGGGCAAAAAGGGCGGTTCAGCTGGGTGCAGGGGAGATATTGTTGACCAGCTGGGATGCTGATGGCCAAAGGGCAGGCTACGATTTAGACTTAACCAGCGCTATCAGCGAGACTGTGACTGTGCCTGTTATCGCCAGTGGAGGTGCTGGAGACCTGGAGCATTTATATCAAGCTCTTGTAGTCGGCAAAGCTGACGCGGTTCTCGCAGCCAGCATATTTCACTACCAAACCTATTCTATAAGTCAAGCAAAAACATACTTGGCGGAAAGAGGGACTCCTATAAGGACAGACCAATAGATTGGAGTATGAAGATGAAGACTTATTTGCCACCAAAATTTATAGTAGAACGAGACCCAAACCGCTGCATACAGTGTCAGGTTTGTGTTAACCAATGCAGTTTCGACGTGCACAGCTACGATGCTGCCGATGACGAGATAAGAAGCCGCGAGGAAAACTGCGTCGGCTGCCATAGATGTGTGGTCTTTTGCCCTACCAACGCTGTGAGTATCAGAAAAAATCCACTTGATTACAGAGAAAACTCCAACTGGCGACCGGAGATAATCGAAGACATCATCAAGCAGGCTGAAACGGGTGGCGTGCTTCTCACTGGTATGGGAAACGACAAGGGCTATCGCATATATTGGGACTATCTAGTTTTGAATGCCAGCCAGGTAACAAATCCTTCAATCGACCCGCTGCGGGAGCCTATGGAGCTGGTCACATATATCGGTCGTAAGCCAGACAGGGTCGAGCTCAGCGATGGTGCCCTTAAATTGAAGACGAAGCTGGCTCCTCAGGTTAAATTAGAGGTGCCGGTGATGTTCTCTGCCATGTCTTATGGGGCAGTAAGCCTGAATGTCCAGGAATCTCTGGCTCGAGCAGCTACCGAGGCTGGCACCTTGTGGAATACCGGTGAAGGCGGACTGCATCCCAAGCTATATAAGTATGGCAAAAACACCATAGTCCAGGTAGCTTCAGGAAGATTTGGCGTACATCCCGAATACCTCGACTCAGCTGCAATAGTGGAGATTAAGATCGGTCAAGGTGCTAAACCCGGCATTGGTGGACATCTACCCGGGGAGAAGGTGAGCGCTGAGGTAGCTATGACTCGAATGATTCCTAAGGGAACAGACGCTCTATCTCCGGCACCACAGCATGACATCTACTCCATAGAGGATCTGGCTCAGCTAATTTATGCTCTTAAAGAGGCTACAGACTACACCAAGCCGATATCGGTCAAAATAGCTGCTGTCCATAACTCGGCAGCCATTGCCAGCGGCATGGTCAGGGCAGGGGCGGATATGATAGTTCTCGATGGGCTGCGAGGTTCCACGGGTGCAGCCCCCAAAATCATCCGTGACAACGTCGGGATTCCCATCGAGATGGCTCTGGCATCAGTGGATACGCGACTGAGACAGGAGGGCATACGCAATCAAGCATCGGTGGTAATTGCCGGTGGAATCAGAAACAGCGGTGATGTAGCCAAAGCAATCGCTCTGGGCGCTGATGCCGTATATATCGGCACCGCAGCTCTTATGTCTCTGGGTTGTACCTGCTGCCAGCAATGTCATACTGGCAAGTGCGCTTGGGGTATCTGCACCAGCGACCTTGCTCTGACCAAGAGAATCAACCCCGATATAGGAGCCAGGCGTGCGGCAAATCTTCTCCGAGGTTGGAGCATCGAGCTGAAAGACATACTTGGTGGTATGGGCATAAACGCTATAGAAAGCCTGCGAGGTAACAGACTTGCTTTAAGAGGAGTCGGGCTCACCGATACAGAGCTGGAAATATTGGGAGTAAGGATGGCAGGAGGTTAAAAATGGCACATGCAGTCAAAGAAAAAACGAACTCAGTAGTGGAAATCGATGCCACAGGCATCTTGACCCGTGATCTGAATACGCGCCTGCGTGAGGCGACGAGTAACGGCATCAAGAAAATCGAACTCAGAAATGTTTACGGACAGAGATATATTGGCACCGACTTGAATAAGCGCGTTGAGATCGAGATATTCGGCACCCCGGGCAATGATTTGGGGTCATTCATGGACGGCCCAAGAATCATTGTGCGTGGCAACGCCCAGGACGGCTGTGGAAACACTATGAACGATGGGGAAATCATAGTTCACGGTCATGCTGGCGATATCACTGGCTTATCGGCTCGGGGCGGCAAAATCTTCATCAGGGATGGTGTCGGCTATCGAGCTGGTATACACATGAAAGAATACGGAGACCAGAAACCAGTGTTGGTCATCGGTGACACTGCTCAGGACTTTCTGGGCGAATATATGGCTGGCGGGATTTTGATAATTCTCGGTCTCAATTTAAAAGGAGGTAAAACGCATCGAGCCAGCTACATAGGGACCGGCATGCACGGTGGTGTTATTTATCTTAGAGGAAACGTCGCCGATTTCCAGCTGGGTAAGGAGGTAGGAGTGGCTGAGCTTGATGAAAAGGACCGCATGGACCTGGAGAAATATGTTGGCGAGTTTGCCTTTCACTTCGGTCATAATGCAAAGGAAATATTGAGACACAAGTTCATTAAGCTGTTCCCACTTTATCTGCGACCGTACGGCAGACTCTATGCTTATTAGTTGGGGGATTTTAAAAATGATCGGGCAAGAGACGCGCGAGGTAGAAAGAAAAATAGCAGCGATTCTGAAGGTTCTCAGCGATTCTCCGGAACCGCTAGGCGGCAGGGTCATATCCCGCCTGCTCAAAGAGCAGGGCATAGACCTTAGCGAGAGGGCGGTAAGATACCATCTCAAACTGATGGATGAGCGTGGATTTACCAGTACAAAGAAATACAGAGATGGCAGGTCAATCACCCAGCCAGGAATTGAGGAATTAAAAAGTACACTGGTCTGCGACAAGGTAGGCTTTGTAACCGACAGGCTTGAGCTTCTTGCTTATTTAACTAACTTCGATATACACAGACATACCGGGTATATACCAGTCGACGTATCCCTATTCCACAAGAGAGATTTTCCTCAAGCCCTGGAGATAATGAAAAGCGTCTTTGAAGCCGGTGTCTGTGTTAGTAATCTCGTATCCGTAGCCACCGAGGGTGAGAGACTTGGGGAGACAATAGTGCCACAGGGTAAGATAGGCTTTGCCACTGTGTGTAGCGCAGTAGTCAGCGGGTCAATGCTTAAGACCGGTATCCCGGTGGACTCCAGATTTGGAGGCATACTTCAAATTAAGCACAACGAACCAATGCGTTTTGTTGAGCTTATCGAGTACAACGGCTCTACCATCGACCCCTTTGAAATATTCATTGCTGGTCGGATGACCAGCGTCATCCA
>CAZUEB010000184.1:0-3427 GCA_964619115.1 uncultured Dehalococcoidales bacterium | reverse complement strand
GCTATAGCTAGCTCATGCCTTAGCTCTGTCTCCACACTAGACTTGGAGCAATAAACTATTGGTTTTTACCAAAGTTTTACACACAGACAAAACCACGGAAACAATCTACTTTTATACTAAGATTAGCCTGAATAATAGGAGGTTTGCCGCAATGAATAAGTTTTTAAGAATCGGTCCTGCTATAGTGGCGATTTTAGCGCTGCTGCTTACCCAGGCTTGCACACTTTCGGCATCTCCGGCACTAGCTGAAACCACTCCACCCCAACCAAACAACGGAGCTGTACTGCTTTTCGGTATCGGCATACATATCGAACCACTGGGTGCCACCATCAGCCAGATTGTCGGCGGCAGTGCACAAAGCCCCTTTAAACTATTCCGCCAAGATTATCACAACCCGCAACTATTTCAGCGCCATGTCCAGGATCTCCGGACAATAGCTGGTATCGTGGAACAGCACGGCGGAAAGCTAACTGTCCAAGCACAAACACCATTTACCCAGGTTGCCATTAAATATGGTGAGACCGTTCTTTCCGATTTTGAGAAACATGGACATGAAATCGCCCTGCATTTCCATGAAGATGCCCATCTGGGCAAGAACTCCGAGCAGCTTCCGGCATCGACATGGGCAGCAGTGATGGCAGAGGAGATCGGTCTAATCAAACAAGCCGGCGCTACAGAAGTAGGCTACTGGAGCGGTGGCAACCTGTATCCACACCTTCTCGATGCCGCTTCCCAAGCAGGATTAAGAGTGATGAGCGACTGGAAAAATCCTCAGACACAGACCACGGATAAGAGCCTCATCGGTATAAATCCCTGGCGTCCGGCAGCAAGCCCCAATAGTGCCGACGTCACTGGCTTTGCCCAGCATGACCCCAACGGTAAGATAATCTTTTTGCCCGAGGGCGACTATGCCCGCACTGATTTCGCCTCCATGTGCCGGGCTAAGAATACCGGAGGAGACGAGGGTTACTTCGAATTTCTAAAGGACTCACTCTATCGCTCTGTTGAATCAGCGCAGCCTGGCAAGGTAAATGTCTTCCACTTCACCATTCACCCAGGTGAGTTTCGAGGCAATTCGTCACAGCCGTATGCAGTGTTCGACAAGTTCCTCACCGAAGCGGTCGACCCCCTGGTTCAGAATGGTTCAGTTCAATGGGCCACTTTTTCACAGATGGCTGATGCCTATGAAACCTGGGAACAGGCAAATCCAGGAGTCGACCCACGTGCACCAGCAGCAACCAATCCCACCAAGCTGAGCAAGGTGGAAAAAGATGTCATTTACGGTGTGGCTGATGGCGTAGCACTGAAGATGGATATTTACTACCCTAAAGCTGCTGAGGGTACAGTGCCTGCCGTTCTTTACGTCCACGGCGGCGGTTGGACCAAAGGAGATAAGAGAGCTGGAGCTGGAACGTCAGAGATACCGGAACTTATCTCCCGGGGTTACCTTGTGGCTGCCATCAACTATCGTCTGGCACCCCAATACAAATTTCCAGCACAGATAGAAGACGTTAAATGCGCTATTCGCTTCCTTCGAGAGAATGCCGCAAACTATGGCATCGACCCCGACCGTATCGGCGCCTGGGGCGGCAGCGCCGGCGGCCATCTGGTAGCACTACTCGGTGTAACCGATGCTGCGGCTGGCTTTGAAGGCAACGGCGGCTATGCTGACCAATCAAGTAGAGTTCAAGCAGTGGTGGATATGTTTGGTCCATCTGACCTGACAATGGCTTTCGAGGGAGCCAACACACGACTACTGGAGCAGGTATTCGGAACCACAGACCACAATTCAGATATTGTGAAGCAGGCAAGTCCGGTAACCTGGGCCTCCGGCGATGACCCGCCATTTCTCATCCTCCACGGAGAAAAGGATACGCTGGTACCGCCAAGCCAATCAGAGATATTGTATGACCACCTGACAACCGCCGGCGTGCCAGCAACCCTGGTTATGGTAGAAAACGCTGGTCACGGCTTTGCACCTGCTGGCGGAACCATCGACCCAAGCCGTACGGCAATAACCGAAATGGTTGCCGATTTCTTTGACCAGTATCTGAAATAGCTGTGTAGCTTTTTCTGCACCTAAAGCTTATTTAAGCATAGTAATACGACAGCCTGCCAGAGGCTGAACCTCGTCTTACAGCCCAAGTTCCTGAGCTACCACCTCTCGATGGAAGTCAGCGTCACCCAGTGTAAGCTCAGCCGCTTTGGCTCGCTTCGAATATAACGGCATATCGTGGTCCTCCATCAGGCTCACACCACCCATACTCTGATGCCCCAGTTTAGTGACCCGCTTGTAGGCATCGCTTACCCAGGCTTTTGCCATCGATGCCTCCATAGCATAAGGGAGACTCTCGCTGATTTTCCAGGCTGCTTTATAACTAATGAACCTTGATGTGTCGATATCGGTGAGCATATTAGCGCAGTGATGCTGAACCGCCTGAAATGCTCCTACGGGTAGTCCAAACTGTTTACGCTCTTTGATGTAATCCACGGTCATTTCAATAACCTGCTGAGAACCACCAACCATCTCAATACACTTGGCTACCGCTGCTTTTCGCAGCACCTCCCGCAGCTTAAGATTTCCCTCTCCCTCCGTTCCAAGGATATTTTTCTTCGGCACTTTGACCTTGTCAAATATAACCTCAAATTGCTTGTCACTGTCGATTGTCTTAAGCAAGGTATAGCTTATACCTAGGCTCTTGCCATCTATTAAGAACAAAGTGACTCCGCTCGCAGTTTTGGCAACACATATAATGTAGTCAGCAATATGAGCATAGGGAACAAAAAGCTTGGTGCCACTGATAACACGGTTATTACCATCAACAACTGCCCTGATAGTTGCCTTATCAGGACAGTAGCCTCCGCCGGGTTCGGTCTTTGCTAAAGTAACAATTAGATTTCCCTCAGCGATTTTAGGCAGCAGTTCCTGCTTCTGAGCCTCATTGCCTGCTTCGAGGATTATCATACCCGCCAAAACCACGGTGGTAAAGAAAGGACCAGGCAAGCAGGCGCGTCCCATTTCCTCCAAGAGAACAGCCAAGTCGAGGAAGCCGCCACCAGTGCCACCATATTTCTCCGGGAACGCCAATCCCATCCAGCCCAGCTCTGCCATCTTACGCCACAGTTCCGGAGGATACCCTCTGTCATCATTCACCATTCGCTTCACCAGACTTTTGGGGCATTCAGTGTTAAGAAAATCACGAGCCGTCTTTTTAAGCATCTGTTGTTGTTCATTGAGCCCATAGTCCATAACAATTGCTCCTCTTTGAATGCGACTTCTCAAAAATTTTACAACTTGATTCAACCTAGAGGTAAAGGTAATCCTAGCCCCCTGAGGGCGATGATATTCCTCATAATTTCTGAAGTGCCAGCATAAACGGTCTCGATAAATCCCCAACGATAGTGGAGTTCTGCTTCGCCATTAAGC
>CAZUEB010000183.1:0-3431 GCA_964619115.1 uncultured Dehalococcoidales bacterium | reverse complement strand
TATGTTCAACTGACCTGATAGTCACCTCAAACAAATACAACGAGCAGGGCGTTGGCGTCCTCGAAGCCCCACGGGGCACTCTATTCCATCACTACTGGGTAGACGATACCGGTAAAATAAAAAAGGTAAACCTAATTGTAGCCACAGGCAACAACAACGCTGCTATGAATAAAGCGGTATATGAGGTAGCCAAAACACACATAAAGAACAACAAAATAACCGAAGGTATACTAAACCGGGTTGAGGTAGCCATACGCTGCTACGATCCCTGTCTATCCTGCTCAACACACGCTTTAGGTCAAATGCCTTTCAATATCCAGGTTATCTCTGCCAAAGGCGAAATCATAAAAGAGATAACAAGATAGATTAGCCTGTATACAACCCGTAAACCACCAGAACGATACCAGAGTAGGTCCCACAAAAAAGGGGCCTACCTTTATTTATATATGCTTCAGGAGAAAAATCAACAAACTTTGAATATGACGTCCAAAATTAGTAAACTTTATAAGCTATGCGAGCAAGACGCAAAAGCTAAAGGCACAAAGGAGTAAATTTAGTGATAACGCAGCAGCAGGTAAGACAAAGCCTGGGGGAAATACTGACGCCGGGCGCTATGCGTAGCCCGGTCAAGTTGAATTTAGTCCGTGAAATCGTTATCTCTGACCAGAAAGTCGACATCACGCTTGTCTCCGCAGCCCTGAACCCGGACGCCCAAGACTGGCTAAAGTCAAAAGTCAGGGAAAATATTGAGCAGTTGCCGGGTGTAAGTCAGGTGAATGTGAATTTTACGGAAGCCACGCCCAAAGAAGTTAACGATGTCAGCCATGTGATAGCTGTCATGAGCGGTAAAGGTGGCGTAGGCAAGTCCCTCGTAGCAGCCCTCCTCAGCATTGCCCTCGCCCGCCAGGGAAAAGAGGTCGGCATCATGGATGCTGATATCACCGGTCCCAGCATACCAAAGATTTTCGGCCTCGGCAGTGTACGACCCAGCAGCAGCGAAACGGGCATTTTGCCAGTCCTGTCAAAACTGGGCATCAGTATTATGTCCATAAACCTCCTGCTGGAACACGAGGACGATGCAGTAATCTGGCGCGGTCCTATTATCAGTAAGGTCATTCAACAATTTTGGGAAGATGTGCTCTGGGGCCATCTAGATTATCTTATAGTCGACCTGCCACCAGGCACCGCAGACGCACCTCTGACCGTAATGCAGATGCTTCCAGTATCCGGGGTAATCATAGTATTCAGCCCTCAGGAACTGGCAGCGATGGTGGTAAAGAAAGCAGTAAAAATGGCCAACCAGATGAAAATACCTATACTGGGAGTCATAGAAAACATGAGCTATCTCACTCTGCCCGACAGCGGCAAGAAGTTGGAGCTATTTGGTAAAAGCCGGAGCCAGGAAATGACAGAGGCAACCGGAGCGCCGCTATTAGCTAAGATACCCATCGACCCCGAACTGGCTCAGCTCTGCGACCAGGGCAAAATCGAACGTTACAGCTCAAAAATATTCGACAGCCTGAGCCGGAACTTCATCAAAGCACTACCACTTAAGACAAAACAGACTTAGAGCATATAGGAGACTGGATATGACCGATAAATTCGACGAACTGGAAAAAGAAGTGATGGAAGAAATGAAGAAAGTCTATACCGAAACCGTCATCGACCATGCCATGAATCCCAGAAATACAGGCAAAATTAGCAACGCTGATGGTTTTGCTTCGATAACCGGTCCCTGTGGAGACACTATGCAGATATGGCTAAAAGTGAACGATGGCAAGGTAGTGGACAGTACTTTCTGGACAGATGGCTGTAGCGCCACCGTTGCTTGCGGCAGTATGGCAACAGAGATGATAAAGGGCGAGGATGTCGCGCAAGCGTTAGCTATCAGCCAAAGTGATATACTCGAGACCTTAGGCGAATTACCTGAGGGCAATCTTCACTGCGCCCTGTTAGCCGCCAATACAGTCAAGGCAGCAATCCAGGACTACATAGCCATTAGAAAGGAACCGTGGAAAAAGGCTTACAGGAAATACTGAAGCAAAAAGTCTCCGCTTCCACAACAATTGAATTAATGCCACCCATAATATCAGTTGTAGGTCAATCGAAATCAGGAAAGACCACGCTCATCGAAAAGTTGATTCTTGAGCTAAAGTCGCGGGGCTACCGCATAGGCACTATCAAGCACTCCGCCCACAGATTAAGTTTCGATAAACCAGATAAAGATAGCTGGCGCCATATTCAAGCCGGCAGCGCTTCTACAGCCATCACATCCCCAAACCAGATTGTGCTAATAAAACCGGTTACTGAAGAACCTGACCTGAACGAGATAGCCCACCTCCTCGGTGAGGATTATGATATTATACTCGCCGAAGGTTTTAAGCAAAGCGACGCGCCCAAGCTGGAAGTCCACCGCCAAGCAACCGGCCCACTTCTCAGTAAAATTAAAAACCTCATAGCCATAGCCACTGATAAACCGCTGGAAACCAAAATCAGACAGTTTTCCTTGCAGGATATAAAAGGTATAGCCGACCTTTTGGAAAACGGCTTTATAAAGTCAAAAACATAGGAGCAAAAAACTGCTTGATTTAACCATTGACGGTATTAAAGTCAAAGCTAAAGAGGGGACAAAAATCCTGTGGGCAGCCCTGGATAATGGGCTTTATATACCTAATCTATGCGCTGTAAGAGAAGCCACCACGCCGTTTGCTTCCTGTCGCCTCTGCTTCGTGGAAATCGAGGGCAGGAATACCCCGGTCACAGCCTGCACCGAGTCGGTCAGTAACGACATGGTAGTTCACCTGAACACTCCGAAGGTCAAAAGGCTAAGGAATACCGCCTTCGAGCTTCTTCTCAGCCATCATCACCTCGATTGCGCCCACTGTGCCAAAAACCGAAACTGCGAGCTTCAAAACACAGCCTCCCGCCTTGGCTTGAAACTTAAGCCCAAGCGACTCAGACGCATACCCCGCAATCTACCCATAGATTCAAGCCATACGCTGTTCACCTATGACCCCAACAAATGCATCCTATGCGGCAAATGCGTTTGGGTATGTCATCAGCAAGGCTCAGGCATACTCGACTTCGCCTTCAGGGGCATCGACACCGTGGTCAGTACTTTCTCTGGTATGCCCCTGGCTGAGGCAGGTTGTACCTCCTGCCTGGCTTGCGTTCATGTCTGCCCGGTGGGCTCTCTGGTAGCCAAACCCGGCGTCGGCCCAATCTTTCTACCCAGAGCAGGTATATGAGATTATTTGCCAGGATATAGTGGCGAGTATCTAGCCTCTTTGAATTCGAACCCAAAAGACCTCTGTACTCTTAACCCTCGTCCCAAGCACCCTCACCGATAAGGGGCACAAAGCGGCAGCCACCCAGACTTTTAACCAGATGTTTCCTTTTTCTTTTGGTGACCTGGAGCAAATCCTGCTCCC